>JADGBS010000100.1:0-8591 GCA_015231325.1 Oligoflexia bacterium
GTTGTTTGATCGTTGCCGATATCTGATTTTTTGATTTAGATCTTCTTTTGGCAAAATTTTTTCGACTGCCGGAAGATTTCCTGAATAAATAGCGTCTCTTAATTCGTCGCTACTATAGTATTCCACAAAATGTTTAAGGGGTTGGGTGGCCACTATACGTAATTAAGTTTTGTATAGAATCCAAAAACTTTGAGAATTTCTTGCGCCGAGTCTTTGAAAAATAACAGTAAACACTGAACCCGGTCAACTAAAGCATCCATTGATGGAAAGTAATTCAAATGAATGCCCTTCTTTTTTATTTTTTTCCACAATATCTCTATGGGGTTATAGTCTGGAGAATACGAGGGCATTTGAAATACAGTTATTTTATCCCGATTTCTTTCAAAAAAAATTTTTACGTCACCTGATGTATGATATTTGGCACCATCCTGTATGAGGATGATATGTTTTTTTGTTGAAGAAAAGATACCATTAATAAAAGAGATATAAGACTGTGAATTAAATTTTCCCTCAATAATTTTGTTATAAAATTTTCCAGTAAAATAATCGATGGCCCCAAAAACTTTACAGGCCCTTCTATTTCCTGATGTTTTAATCACCGGCTGAATTCCCTTTTCCGCCCATGTATAACTGAGACTTCCCCACATTGGAAATGAACACTCATCACCGAAAAGTAATAAAGATTTTTTTCTTTTGGCCAATGCAAATAATTTTGGAAAGGTCTTATTTAGCCACTCTTCACGATTTTTGGGATCCAAATGACAAGATTCAAATTTTGCTTTCTGATAACTGAGACCAAGATTATTAAGAAGGTTGACAATATATTTTGCGGAGTAAAAAACGCTAAAGTTAATTCGAATTAATTCTTGTATCATGGCCGAGTTCCAGCAACCAGAACAAAAACCATTCGCCTCCGGTCCTTTTTTTATCATCTCTTTTAGCAAATTCTTTTGGGTCTTTGTTAATTTTGGTTTTCTTCCTGTTGATTTACCAACAGTTAGTGAAGAAAAACCTTCTGCTAAGAACGAGTTAACTAAACATCGTATAGAATCCAAACTTATTGCCATTTGCTTTGAAATATCATCATATCGTATCCCTAAAGCTACTAACAGTAATGTTTGGACACGATGGAATAATTTTAAATTTCCCATTTGTTTAGCAAAATTGACTTTTGCTCTCAGTCCCTTTATAGTGCTAGGTGAAGCGTTCAAACGAATGCTCATGGTTTCCCTCCATTTTATGTTTCGCAACATTGGTAGGGAAACCTATTTAGTTCGTTTTGTAAATCTTTTTTAAATTACCCCTTAAACATTATGTGGAAGTCTATAACATGATCTTGTAATTTTATTTAACTTTGCAGTTTAATTGACCTCGTGGAGCTATTCCAACTTCACCGAAATTATTTTTCTCACAAATTTTGAGATTTGCCTTAGGTATTACTTGAGATTAAGTAAGCAAGAAGCATCTCGATCTAAAAACCAAAAAGTATTTCCATTTTTCAATAGGACATGTTTAGGGAGTAAGTTTTTATTATCCATGTTGTCTATGTCATCTACATTATTTTCTAAAGCTTTTTTTACAATCTGAGCTTTTAAACTTCCGCTCACAATCCATATCAAATTTTTTGCATTGTTAAGGACTGGAATAGTAAGCGTGATCCTTTTGAGATTGGGTTCACCTCCGACGGTGGATATAACAAGTTGAAATGTATCTTCAAAAATATTGCTAGATTGAGGGAAAAGCGATGCTGTATGCCCATCACTCCCTAATCCAAGCAGAATGAGGTCAAAACGAGGAAATTCTTTTTCGGAAAGATTAAAATAAGAGATTAATTCACTCTCGTAAATATGGGCAGTACTCGTTGGATTATTTGTATTGATAGCTATCTCGTGAATGTTTACTCTAGGAATATCTATTTTTGTTAACAAAATATCAGATATCATTCGATAATTACTATTTGGATCACAAATGGGCACACAACGTTCATCGCCCCAAAAAAAATGAATGAATTTCCATTGAAATTTATTTCGATAAAAATCATTGGCCATTAATAAATAGATTCCTTGTGGAGTCGATCCTCCAGATAGTACAATAGTAAAACATCCATTTTCCTTAATACCTTTTTCGGATAGCTTATAAATTTTTTCTGTTACTTCTTTGCATAAATTATTGTAGTTTTTGGCCACAAAAATTTGCTGCTTTTTATTTAAATCCACCATAATTTTTTTCACCTTCCATCCCGCTCTATTAGGCCCATAATCTTAAAAATCTTGCCATCGTCTGCCATCCTGATTAATAATTTTATTGGCGTTTTGCGGCCCCCATGAGCCAGACTGATAATTTGGAAATACGCGCGGAAGTAATTTCTTACGTTCTTTTAAAATAGCAGTAATAAATTTCCAGGAAGCTTCGACCATATCTTCACGCACGAAAAGCATTTGGTCTCCACGTGTACAATCTAATAGCAGCCTTTCATAAGCACTCATCAGGGTCGTCTTAAACGCGTCTTTGTACTTAAACCCCAAATTCAAAGAGGCCGTGTGAAGTTTTGGGCCAGGATATTTCGCCTCAAAGCTTAAGAAAATCCCTTCATCCGGATGTATCCTGAACGAAAGCACATTAGGCCCAAATTGGTCGCTCTTTAGGTGTGGAAAAATAGAATGTTCAACTCTTTTGAAGTGAATCGCGATTTCTGTCATTGGATGGTTAAGTCTTTTCCCAGATCTGAGATAAAATGGGACCCCTCTCCATCTAGGATTATCGATCAGGATCTTAAGAGCTGCAAATGTTTCAGTCTTCGAATGTGGTGGAACCCCTTTTTCCTTAACGTATGCTGGGACTTTCCGGCCGGCGATTTTTCCAGATCCATATTGCCCAAGTGCGATAAAATCATGCAGCTTACCTTTGGGAATGGCCCGAATGGCCTCTACAACTTTTAGTTTCTGATTACGATATTCCTCGGACTCAAACTTAGTGGGCCTTTCCATCGCAATAAGTGCCAGCAGTTGAAGCATGTGATTCTGAAACATGTCACGCAATACACCGGTTTTGTCATAATATCCGGCCCTGTGTTCAATCCCCAATATCTCAGAAGCAGTTATCTGCACATGATCGATATAGTGGCGGTTCCAAAGGGTCTCAAAAATGTTATTGGCAAAACGGAATATCAAAATATTTTGTACTGTTTCTTTACCCAAGTAATGATCAATACGGTAGACTTGAGTTTCATCTAGAGCGTTCAAAATAACCTTGTTTAACTTGCGGGCCGATTCTAAATCACACCCGAAGGGCTTTTCAAAGACCGCGTGGATCCATGGTTTTGCATTCTTCATTTTTGAAATCATGCCTATTTGGGCCAACTTCTGGATTAATTCACAATAAACACTTGAGGGAGTCGCAAAATAAAAAATAATGTTTTCTTTTGCTTTATGCTTGATATTGAGCTCTTTCATTAATGCCGCCAAAGACCTCAGAGATTCAGGGTCCGAATATTCCGCTGAGCGGTAATAAATGTGCTTTATGAATTTCTTTTGAAGTGCCGAATCAGATTTTTCTTTTTCTTTCAAAATTTCCGAAACGCGCTGGCGGAATATCTTGTCGTTCCAACGTGTCCGCGCTGATCCCACAATAAAAAAATCTTCAGAAATGAGTTTGTCGTGATAAAGATCATAAAGACCCGGAATAAGTTTTCTATGCGTCAAATCTCCTGATGCTCCGAAAATAATAATTCCACATGGTTCGGGCGCTTTTTCATGATGGAAATATTCACAAGGAGTAATGTTTAGATCAGCATTGGTTTTTATCATTTTTAGTCCTCCTTCTTTATTGCATGTCCCCCGAATTCATTACGAAGTGCTGCAATTAATTTGGCACTAAAACACTCTTTCTCTCTGGAACGTAAACGAGCAAAGAGAGAAAGAGAAATAACAGGGGCCGCCACATTCCTTTCCATGGCCTCGGCCACAACCCATCGTCCTTCTCCTGAGTCCTCCACATAACTTCCAACACCTGAGAGTTTCGGATTTTTCTTAAAGGCGCTTTCCGTTAACTCCAAAAGCCAGGAACGGATAACGCTTCCCTGGTTCCAAAGATGAGAAATCTTTTCGAAATCGAGCTTATAATTCGAAGCATTCATGATTTCAAAACCTTCGCCATATGCCTCCAGCATGCCGTACTCGATTCCGTTGTGGATCATCTTCACAAAATGTCCCGCCCCATTTGGCCCAACATGAAGATAACCATCCTTAGGCGCTAAGGTTTTGAATATGGGTTCACATTGTGTAAAAATTTCTTCCGCTCCCCCTACCATCAGGCAATACCCTTTCTCCAGTCCCCAAATCCCACCGCTTGTTCCGGCATCCAGGAAATGGATCCCTTTCTTGGCCAACTCCTGCCCCATAAGAACAGAATTCTTATAATAAGAATTGCCTCCATCAATCAGGATGTCATTCTTGGATAATTGAACTGATATTTCTTTTATTGTTTGAGTAGTTGGATCCCCCGATGGGACCATAAGCCAAATAATTTTTTGTTGCGGTAATTTCTTAAGCATGTCCAGTACAGAACTGGCCCCAATAGCTCCTTGTTTCTCCAAGGTTTTAACGGGATCGGGACTCCTGTCATAAACAACGACTTCATGTTTATCTTTCAAAAGTCGCAAAACCATATTATTTCCCATTTTTCCTAAACCGATTAATCCGATTTTCATAGTCTCCTCCATATTGATGGACTCCTTCATATTAATGATAAATTTCATGAATAAATATCAAGCATAAAATGAAATGATGCTTAATGTACTAATGTTATTTTAATTAAAGCCAAAGGCAGTTTGGTTCTATTCAAAAGTTGAAATCAGTAGCGAATCATACAGAAAAAAAAGAGGGGTAAAAAGAGAAATTGACATGCAATTAGGGTCAGTGGAAATTAACAAACAATTAATTCGATTGTCGAAAAAATGGCCAGCCCTCCTCTATCAGGAAATTCAGCAACCAACTGCACACCTGTCAAATTGACGATTTATATCATTGGTACGATTTATATCATTGGTGCTTTATTGAAAATAATAGTATTACTGTTTTCATCGTCTCCATACCACAACGTAATAATTGATGATGGTTCAAACGGATTCCGGGGATTTTGAGGGGTAGCGGACACATCGAATGGAGAGTAAAGCACGAGATAATTAAGACCATGAATATTCCTATCAGTTACCCGGTAAAAGCAAATTTGGTCAGGGAAAGTGCTTTGCCCTCTTCGCTCCAATACTTTCTTAGGTTTGGCAATAGTTACATCAGGTAGTTTTAAATTAGATACCTCATCTTTCCAAAAAAATTCCAATAAATTTTTCAAAGAAACACCCGACGATATGCCATCCGAAAGTGTTGTATTGTTAGACAATGGTGGATTTTGATCAAAATATTCTTGGATCAACCGACAATAATAAAAATATGCGTGATCAACAAGTTCATCGGCCCAGACAGAATGGGAATGGATCAGCTCCTCTCCTTTTTGAATATTAAATTGATTAAAACGCAGAAGTGCTCGCCATCCAAAGCGGGTAGTATTTCTGGAAGGGTTACTGTCGTCACCTTCGGGCGTAGTAAAGGAAAGTTTATAATCTCCAACTAAAAGGTTATATGAGTTCCATCCATGATTGTGTTCTTGGTAACGATAACTTCCACTAGAGAAAGGATTTAAATTTACGGTGTATTCCTTTGAAGGAGGAAGTATTTTTACTAGTGGACGAATTTGTTTTATCAGCAATCCAAAAGTTGGATCCCAAATAAACTCAATATCGTACTGAGAATACTGATTAAAAGAATTGCGGAGTGTGGCGATTTGCTTGACCAGGTTTTGATAATTTTTATTTGTACTCAGAACCCTTTCTCCTGGGATTACATTGTTTGAATAGGTAAAAATATTTTCTTCTAAAATTTTTCCTTGAAGATCGCTTTTAAAGAGAACGTTTTCAGCTGTTAAAAACGGGATTTCTGGGTTTGTAATGCTAAAATCTTCATTTTGTAACACTAATGAGATATTTAAAATTTTATTTTTTAATTCAATAATTCCTACCCCATTGGCCTGCTCATCTTTAGAGGAATCATGAACTAGCATTCCCATGTAAGCATCAAGGTGTGTAATACGGTAGTAGTCGCGATGAAGAAATGCTTTTTCACTCCACATACTGGCATAAACTTTTGTAATTGCGTCAGAAATGAGATAGTGTTTTTTTAGTTTTTTTTGTAGATCCTGAATCAATTCTTTTATTACTTCGTTTTGTTCTGAGAGGGCCGATAATTTCTGAATACGATCTTGTATTCGACTAATTTCTAATTTAGTTAAGCACTTTGAAGAAGTAGATGAATTTTTCTCGTCTGCCAAACATCCGCTTTTGGATTCGTAAATGCCTGCCCCGCTAATTCCTGGTAGGTCTTCAGCATTACTGCTAGATCTAAAACGAATTCTCTCTGTGCTGGAAAATCTCTTTTGTATCTCATTTTTTATATCTGATTCAAAGACAGTATCTAGAGGAGAGTCTTCAATTATTTTCCGAATGAAACTCAAAACATCTTTTCGAAGTTGGATATCTGCCAACAAATTCCCGAGTTCGTTCTTATTTACTAAAAAATTAATTACTTCTTTGATGCTAGTCTCTTGTTCAGCATTTTTTTTACAAAATTGGTAGAGGCTAGGATTATATTCAAACTTTTTACAGATTTTGAAGTTATAAGATTGTCCTAGGTGCTGATTATAATAGAAAAATGGAACCAAAAAGGAATGTTTGAATCGTTCACGGTCAAATCCCTGCGCTGTAAGCTCTTGGTCTAATAAGTGAAAGTTACCGGATTTTGCTCCATAGGAATTATGTTCGTCAACCTGATAGGCCTTTTCGTGAATAAATAAAAATTTATTATTTGAGATATCCGCTGTAAGGGGAGGGAGTATCGGCACTCTTGATGCAAAATAAACACTGGCCAATTGTTCGAGTTGACCTTCTGAAAAATCTTCACTGCCTCTAATGCTAAATTCTCCATTAACAAAAGTTTTAAATTCAACTAACTTATTCAAATTGTTTTTTATAAGCTCATTATTGGTAGCATCTGATAAAAAAATGTTAGGTATGTTTTGGTTAATGGTTCGTAACACTACATGTGAGTGAGGGGTTTGAGCATTAGTAGAAATCACACCAGAGAGAGGACCAATATCTAAAGGTAAAAAATCTTCAAAAATTAAAATATCTTTACTGGTGTAAAATCCTTTTTCAAAATCACTTCGATTAATAATCTTTAAATGGCCATAACTTTTAGCGGTATTATAGGTGATGTTTTTATTTTTTTCGAGAGTACTGTAAAGAACTGAACGAATATTAATATTGTCTAAATCTTTTTTTAATGAGTTATAAAATATTTTATCTTCGAATATAAAGAGGAATGAGTCAGTAAACGAAATATTTTCTTTAAGTGCCTGATAACTTTTTTGAATTTCTTGTATACTCAGATTTGCCCGATGATAAATAGTGAATCCAACTGTATTAGAATAATTTTGTCCATTGACCTCTAGATTTTCAAAATAATAAAGTGCTCCACTGCTAAAAATTTTATTGGTAGTTCCAAAAAGTAAATCTTCGTAGGCGTGAAGAGGAAGGTTTTCATATTCTTTCATATTTTCGCGAATAAATGGAAGATGGAAAGGATAGAGCTGGGTATTTTGAAAATAACGCTGATTGTTTTTCCAATCTACTAAAAATTTGACGAATGATTTGTTGTTTTCATGGGCCGCAAGGGAGTTGAAATTTTCTAACGTCTGTAGTTTGCTGGCAAACTTTCCATGGTCAGCCGTGTTGGCGCTGCAGGGATGGGAGGAGAGAAAAGAAAAAATACAACAAAATAAAAAAGAAACCAAATGAAGATATAATATCTTTTTCACAAGAAGTACCCTTTTTGAAGGTTAGAAAGTTTGGAATTTAATTTAACTGAGTACAAGTAAGTACGTATAGCAAAAAGTACCAAGAAAATAACGAAAAAAAGAAGAGCATTTTAAAATTACCAAATTCATTGATATTTTATTGTTAAAAATAAGATAAAAGTAAGCTCAGTATTTGAATGGATTAAAACCCAAGTTATGTCTAGAAAATGTAACGACTCACCCCCTAGTTCAACTTTGATCGTGGCCTTCAGCGGTCAGTCATCAACGATCAGCTCTTGCCCTCAGCTAAATCAGCTCTCAGCCGCTTAATAAAACCGAAAATCATCTTTTTTATTTCTTCAATTTTTGAATAGATGGACGTGGCCAATTAAAAAGTCACATTGATATTACGTTTTTACATACTTTTTATAACCATTGTACTACATAACCAATTATTTATCATATGATCTTTTCTGAGCAACTTTATTTCTATAACTGTCCTCATTAATTTCAAGAATTAGTGAGTGATGTATCAATCGATCGATTGCTGCTGATGCAGTAGTTCCGTCCTTAAATACTTTGTCCCATTCACTGAAAACAAGATTACTGGTTATTATGAGGGAACCGCGCTCATAGCGATCACTTATGAATTGAAATAATAGATCACTTTCTTCTCTATCAAATGG
>JADGBS010000100.1:8691-12981 GCA_015231325.1 Oligoflexia bacterium
ATATAACCAAGTTCATCTATGATGACAAGGTCAAAGCCAGATAGCTTCTTAAAGGTTTTTGTGAGAGTTAGATTTTTTTTTGCTCTATTCAATTCCTGTACAAGACTACATCCAGTGAAGAAAATTACTTTCTTCCTTTTGAGACAAAGTTCTCTGCCAATTGCAATTGATAGATGAGTTTTTCCTGTGCCTGGTGGACCAAACATAACTATATTACTATTATCATTCAAAAAATGCCCTTGACATAACTCTAGTATGACCTCTTTTCTTATCGCTGATATAGTATCAAAATTAAAATCGCTTAACTTCTTTTCTCTTGGAAAATTGGCGGTACGTAACAGATCTTTTACTCTTCGGTTATACCTAACATCTAACTCCTTATCTGTGAGGAGATACAGATATTGCTCGTAACTTGAATTTTCTTCAATTATCTCTCTGGCATATTGAGAGTAATGTTTTAATATCGTTTGAAGACGAAGCTCTTTCAAGTTCATTTCCAGACTTGCCTGTAAATTTATTGATCCCATTACTAATGACTCCTATGTGATTCTATTAGATTGTCATATTTTTTTAAATTAACTTTAATAGGCCTCATGTTTAGCATGTCATTTTCATTATCTTCTAAGATTTGCTTTAATGATTTACTATTAGGGTCCATGTTGTTATCTAAAACCAACTCCATGGCAGCAGTCACATTTTCGATACTGAATTTCTGAGTTAAATTCAAGCATAGAAGATAGACCTTATCTGGATTATCCTTGTTTTTTTCGACAATTCTATTATAGAACTTTCTCCATACAGGTAGGGGAAATAATATATTCCTATGCTTCCACTCTTTCATGGCACCAGGTTTTTTACAAAGTGCACCGATGATATGTTTAATATTGATAGATGCTAATCCTCTATTGATATAAATTCTTCGATGTTCCGCTACCTTTTTACCTTGAAAGAAGAGATCTATATTTTCAGGATAGATTCTTGCCTCTAGTCTTAAATTCACATACTCACTCGGTGCAGAGTATAAATTCCCTGAGTTCCCAACGGAGAACATTGAGTATTTATTAACAGCTACAACTTCTAATTGGTAACAATCAAAACGTTTTATTGGCAATGATGATAGTTTTTCTTCCGCAAATCTTGATTTCACTTCTTCTTTATTGTTAATTTCACGACAGAAATCCCAAATAAATATTTTTAATGACTGCAGATCTTTGAACTTGATGTTTTGAGTGTTAATTCGATTAAGAAGTCTACGTTTAAAATGTTTATTATTGCTTTCAACGCATCCTTTTTCATTTCCTCGTCCTGGATTACAAAAATCCTGTTGGAATTTATAATGTTCTTGAAATTGAGCATACCTCTTGGTTACAATTCTTTTTTGTCCACGAAGAATTTCACTTACTGCTGGACTTAAGTTGTCCAACCTATATTTTATAGACACTCCATTAAACTCTTCGAATGCATTGATACTTCCTTCACAAAAACATTCGAATGACTCGTAGTAATATGGAGTAACAAAAATTGAATTAGAATATGGTAAAACTACGACCCACAAATTAATTCTCCTCTTTACTCCACCTATTTCTAAGTGCAATTTAGTAAAATCTCCCTCCATGATTTCTCCTGGAGATTTACTTCGTTGAAAATAAACTTCTCTTTTTTTCAACCGTGCACGTAATTTGGCCGTCTTTCTTCTGAGAGTACGTGTACTACCTTTATAACCCTTTTCCTGAAGCAGCGGATATAACTCCTCTATAGTCAAACGTGGATTTTT
This sequence comes from Oligoflexia bacterium, assembly GCA_015231325.1. Lineage (GTDB taxonomy): Bacteria > Bdellovibrionota > Bacteriovoracia > Bacteriovoracales > Bacteriovoracaceae > JADGAN01. Next base: position 10,466 of record JADGBS010000100.1, read on the forward strand.
TGAAAGCATATCCTCAGTAGTAGAATAATATTCATCCATGGGGTCCGGTCGAGTAGGCGTAGAACGGTCATATTTAGGAATTTTGCCATCGCGTAAATAACGAATTATAGTGCGTCTATTTAGACCTAACCGTTTAGCAATCTCTTCTTGGTCAATCCCTGCATTTCTTAACCTAATTATTTCACCAAATTTATCCATCGAAATCATCTCCCCTACCCCCCCAATAGTTAATAATTTGAAGGGTAGAATGCTAATCTCAATGTGACAATTTAATTGGCCTCTAGTGTGACAAATTCATTGGCCAGATCCATTTTTCATTCTAAATATTTTATATTTCGGTCTAGTTTAATTGTTCTTACGTGGGGATTTAGGATTAACTATTCATCCGATCTCAGTATCTTAGTTAGATGGTAATACTTCGGTGATTGTGAAACAGACATAAAAAAAAGCCCCACCAATCCACTGTGGGGCCAATAATTTATCCTAATCTATTTACTGAATCGTTACGTATAGTTCTTTTATCAAAGTTAGTCTATGTCTGTCATTCTTCAAAATGTTTTACTCAAGAAACTCCGCCTCCCACTACTTGCCGTGGAGAGCCTTACTTCACTGGTTGATCAAGTAGGTTCTTTATTTCTCCTTTATTCCTCTTGGGCACGATTTTCCAGAAATTGCAGCAGAAATTTATTTTGTTGTTGGTGGCCGAAAACCATTGTCGAATTTTATTCAGCAAAATTAATTTCAACAGACCCAGTGTCCACGTTTGTCTATTAACGACAACACGTGAAATAAAAGAAAAAATTTTTAATAATAAGTTGCTAGGAATAATAAATTTTTTATATTTCAATAACCATCGAACGTGTTTTCCAGGTAATATTCCTAAAAGATGTAAATAAATTGCACATTTTATATAATCATTGTCAAATCTTCTTGGGTCAAACTGAGCGTAATTAATATTGTATTCTCCATCAGTAATCAATGTTTCATCTTGTGCTGTAAGAAGTCCCATTTGCTTAGCGGTATCTATTATCTCAATGTTAGGATAGTAATTTAACCAATAGACATCAATAAAGTATCCAGGAGACCATGTTGAGTAAGTTTTTATCGAGTTTTCAATGCTTTTAATGTCGTCTCCAGGTAAACCTAAAATATGATGTAATGAAGTCTTTATTCCATTGTCCCTCAATATTTCAATTGCTTGTTTAACCTCATCATTTTTTTCCCATCGATTGAGGTACTTTTTCCTGTATGTCTCATTAGCTGTTTGTAAACCCATATCCACCATACGTACGCCGATATCTTTTAACAAACGTATAGTATTTTTTTTGAGATACTTCACATGTACCATGCATGAAAGTTCTAGGTTTATTTCTTTAAGATAAATGTCTTTAAATTTCGATAGCCAGTCAAAATCAGAAACAAAAATGTCATCAAAAAACCGTATCACTTTAGGTTTGTATTTTAATTTTGCATATTTTAACTCTTCGATTACATTTTCAACGCTTCTTTTTCGGAAATGATTTTTTTCTAAAGGATAGAGTTTTCTTGTGGCATTGGTGGAACAATAAGTACAACAGAAAGGACAGCCGCGGCTAGAAACTAGTAAATATTGATATCCAACATTTTTGTTCTTTTGAAAATAGGCATCCTTATCTGCGAATGGTAGTGAGTCTAGATTTCGGAGATAAGGTCGACATTGATTAATGTGAATTTGACCTTCGTTTTTATAAACCAAATTTTGTACTTTTCGGTAATTACGATCCTTTTCGAATTCTTCAAGAAATTCTACAATAGCATTTTCGGCCTCACCTAAAATTACAAAATCAATAAATTCTTTTTCAATGATTTTCCCCATAGTCAAAGTTGTATGGATACCACCGAAAAGAGTTTTTATGTGGCAATTTTTTTCTTTAATTTTTGCAGCTATCTGACAACATAATTTAAATGTATCAGTAAATGCCGAAAAACCAACAATATCTGGTTTTTCGGCAATAATTTCATTTGCGAATTGATCTATTATATTTTTGGATAAGTAATTGTTGTTAAGTGTGATTGGGTCAGCTGGATGATAAATTACGTTTACAATGTGACCAGCTTTTTTCAATATCGCTGTCAGTATCTGAACTCCAAAATTTTCATTTGAGATATCAAAGAGGACGATGTTTAGCATAAACTTCCTGCTTATATTTTTTGCAATGGTGAATCTTAATTGATGTAAAAAATATAATCATCTATTATTAGTCAAGATATAGCAGAAATATTAGAAGAAATAAACGATATTTTAGCTTTATTAATGATGTTAGCGCTGCTGAATTGATAAACATTTTCAACTTTTCCCTGCTAATTTTATAAACTTGAGAGTCGCACTTTTTCAATGAAATTGCCAGCGTAATCCAATGAAAAATGGATAAATATTTTTTTGAAAAAAATATAAAACGTCAAAAAATCAGACGCTAGGCAACTTTTTCTAAATTTTTTAATGAAAATCCAGAAAAAAGAATCCTTTTACGCACGAA
>JADGBS010000101.1 GCA_015231325.1 Oligoflexia bacterium
CAATTTCCATTTGCTTCCCTCCGGGAGCAACCAAAACTTTCCCTGGCAAAACCTGGTCGCCGTTTTGGGCCTCAATAACAGTTAGCTCTGTGCAATCATTAAGTCTTTCCGCATAAGTTTTGGTATACCCTTGCGGCATATGTTGAGTAATCAGAATTCCTGGCATCGTACGTGGTAAACTTCTCAAAATATATCTGACTGTTTCAAAACCTCCAGTAGATACTCCCATAGCAATGACTTTACTAAGATCGATCCCGGTTGCCTCCTGCACTCTAGTCTCAGCAGAAAACAGACTATTCATCATTTTTTTCACGTCAACCTTGGCCGCCATTTTAATTTTCATTTTCAGCTGTAACATCATCGTGTTGACATTATCAGTAAGATCACCCTTGGCCTTGGTGAGGAAATCTACTGCACCTAACTCCAATGCCTGCATCGTAATCCTACTGCCCCTTTCGGTGAAAGAGCTGAACATTACCACTGGGACCGGATATTGAGGTAGCAATTGACGTAAAAACTCAATACCATCCATTTTGGGCATTTCCATATCCAGAACTACCAAGTCTGGTTGTAAATTTTCAATCTTCTCAGTCGCATCAAACGGATCTTGCGCTGTACCCACTACTTCTATCTCTGCATCGTTTGACAAACCGTTCTTTAATAGATGTCGTACAACAGCAGAATCATCTACCACCAGGACTTTAATTTTTCTGTAAACCATAGCGCAGACTCCCGCATATTCACATATTCACATATTTACATATTCCCAAACACACCGAACTATATTTTCTGATAAACACCCGGGGCCAAAAAAAGAAATCTTCCTTGATGACGTCTTCCCAAAGTTTCTGAAACGCCCGTAAATAAATGTCCTCCCACCTCTATACAAGTTGAGAGTTGTTCTACAATCTCATCTATAACTTCTTCGTCAAAATATATGAAAACGTTTCTACAAAACACTATCTGAAATTTCTCATCAAACGCATGGTATGCCCCCCTGCGTAAATTAAATACTTTGAATTCTACGTCTCGTAAAAAATCATTTTTAATTTTTACATAACCACCATTCAATATATCAAAATATTTATCTACCCATTCTACTGGAAGTTCCTTAAGTTTATCCTGTGAATAAATACCTTTTTTGCCCTCCTCGAGCACTCTAGTTGAAATATCAGTTGCCAAAATTTTGATTGTCCAATTATTAAAATAAATGCCCAACACCTCTCTGACAATCAACGACAGTGTATATGCCTCTTCTCCTGTAGAACAAGCAGCACTCCAAATATTCAACTTATATTTTCTTTTGTTTCTAAAATCCGTAATTAATGCTGGCAATAATTTTTGCGATAAATAATCCAGATGAATTCGTTCACGATAAAAATAAGAATAATTAGTGGTTAATCTATTTGCAACCTCTCCTAAAATTTCGTTAGATTCGTCGGACAGTGTCAACAGGAAAAGATCTTCTATATTCCTGCATTTATAAAGATGAAGCAATGGATTTATCTTTTCCATCGCATCAATTATATCTTCTTCCTTTGCGAGAGCAATTCCCAAGTAATTATAGATTAAATCACCAACCTTGGCGTACAAACTCCCTGTCAAAATATCATCAGGTCGTCCTTTATATCTAATCATAATCAATATACATCTGAATTATATGGCCATGCAATTCGAGTGACCTTCGACCAACTCTATCAACGTACCAATGTCTAAGATCAATCCGACTTCGCCATCCCCCTGAATGGTACAACCAGAGATACCACTAAAATTACTTATTTTGATACTATTTAAATATGTAGGTAAACTTTTTATTATCGTTTGATATTGCCCCACCAATTGGTCTACTAAAATTGCGACAGTCTTTCCATGCCCCTCTACTATAATCAGGATGCCTTTCTCAATATCCACAATAGAATTATCTAAACTATGAAAACGATGAAGTCTAATTATGGGGATCAACTGATCTCTTAGTCGAATCAGCTCCTGGTGTTGCATAACTCGTGAAATATTTTTATTTTTTACCTTAATAGTTTCTCTAATAGATTCTAGAGGTATAGTGTACTTTACGTTGCCACAGGTAACCAACATCCCCTCAATAATTGCTAGCGTTAGGGGAATACGAATCGTAAACGTCGTGCCTCTTCCGAGAACACTTGTCACATCAACCCGACCGTTCATCTTCCGAACATTTTGTAATACTACGTCCATGCCTACACCACGACCAGAAAGATCAGAAACCTCCTTCGCAGTGGAAAAACCGGGAGCAAAGATAAATTTGAAAACCTCATTATCTGAAAGATCATGCCCATCCCCACTGAGCATATCCATACTACGCGCCTTCTCTATGAGCTTTTCACGATCTAACCCACGTCCATCATCAGTTATAATGATTCTAACCTCTCCTGCCTCATGCACAGCACCAATTCTTACCAAACCGCGATCTGCCTTTCCGACGCGTGTTCTTTCCTCTGGTACCTCGATTCCATGATCCACCGCATTTCTCAGAATGTGCAACAAAGGATCATTGATCAACTCAATCACTGTCTTGTCTACTTCGGTAGACTCCCCCCAGAAATCAATTTTTACTTTTTTTCCAGTTTTATTTTCTAAATCATGAACAATTCTCACCATCTTCTTAAACAATGAGGAAACAGGAATCATCCGCATAGACATGGCAACATCTTGTAATTCAGTTAACACTTTGCTGAAAAAATGGAATGAACGTTTTTTCTCAATGTTTTTACTACTAAAATCGAAGTCTTTGTAAATCATAGTCTTCGCGATCAGTAGCTCTCCAACCAAATCATTGAGCCAATCAAGTTTATTGATTTCAATCCGAATATCCTTGCGCTCAAATTTAATCCCTTTGTTTCCACCACCATCTACCCGATCACCAATTTCATCGCCAATAGGGGCAGGCGCACTCCCTATACCTGTACCCGCTCCAAAAACTGAAGATTTATTATCACTGCCCTTATCGGCATCTCCTCCTACTGGCGAAGATCCAGAGCGAGCAGTCGGAGATCGACCTGCGCCATCACCTGCACCACCACCTGCGCCAGCTCCGCCGGCAACAACATGAAGTACTGGTACTGCGGGAGCACTTTTCCCCACAGATGTTTGTGATATAGGTGGGTGAGGGTTCAACTGAGAAATTTTGTGTACGTTCCCTCCCCCAGCATCAACGGTTGCGGTGGGAGCTGCAGGGGCCACAGGGGCGGCAGGTGCTGCCGCGGCAGGTACTGCCACCGCCGAATGTTTAGTAGTTAGTGATGCCGCTGTAGCAAACCCTTCTTTCATGCGCACAGCAATGCGATTGATATCATCAACATCCACTCTCCCTCTCTGAAGGAGATTGGTTACTACCTCTAAGTAAACCTGGGGATTCCAACTCGCAAGTCTATCTTCTAAGACAGAGGAAAAACCCTCTTTTAATGCATCAAATAGTTTCATTACCAGATCTACTAATTCTTTATTGATAGGCATTTTTCCTTGAATCATTGTTTCCAATAACGATTCAACTTTATGCCCCAATTTTTCTAATTTTCCTAAACCAAAAAGACCACAATTGCCCTTTAAAGTGTGGACAGATCTAAAAATGGCCAATAGTAAAGTATTGTTAGTAAAATCGTTCAGATACTCCATTAGATTTTGTTCTGTTTCTTCAAAAATTTCTTTTGCTTCCGACGTAAAAACTTGAAACGTCTCTTCAGTCAACAGGCCCATTCCCTCAGTAACAAAATCACCACTCTCAGTCGGGGAATCAAACTTTGCCTCGATATTTTTTACGGGAACACCATCTGATGTACTCATCTCGCTCCGTGTTACTTTTTCTTTAGGAATAATACTACCAATAACTTCATTTTTCGTATCAGACAAACTTGCTGCCTCCTTCCCTTCATCTGTCGGATTTTTCATCGCTAGATCTAGCATGGCCGCATCCTGCACCCCATTTGCAGGAGGAGGAGTGGTAGGCGAAGGGGTGGCCGTGGGTGCTGGCCCTGTTGGTCCTACTGCGACCACCGGTGCATCCGGTGCCACCGCTTCCTGCGGTGCCACCGCTTCCTGCGGTGCCTCTGGTGCCGGAGCTGCCACTGCATCAGGTACCTTCTCCGACGCTTTTTCCGTGGCCGTTGTTTCGGTACTTCCAGTTTTCAAATATGCCATGATCTTACTTAGTTGCTGGACAAGTTCAATGGCCTCTGCATTAAGATTGTCATCACTAAACTCTTTTCGTATTAGAACAAAGGCCTTCCGAAAAAAATCGAAAACCCTAACTATAAAATCCACACCGATGCTAGTATAGTCTGCATCATTTGAACGAATATGAGTGAGAATATTTTCAGAACTATGCGCCACTTTTGCAATATTATCGAACTTCAAAAATCCGGCCGCACCTTTTATGGAGTGAACTAATCTAAAAATATTATTTGCCAAGTTTCTATCGATGGATGAGGAAGAAACCACTTGCGGCTCGACATCTTCGAGAATATCAAAAGACTCTACAACGAATTCTTCAACAAATACCATGTCGCTTTCTGAAACTTTCATTTTCTCACCTTCGTGTCTTATTCATACGACAAATACATTAATCAAAAACACCTACTACGCAACCTTCTTATCCAAATCAACATGACTGCTCCTGAATTTTTGCTCGCTGTCTAGTGAATCAAATTCTTTACCAAACTTAGAACCTGCACTAGTGCTCGCCCCACCAGGAGGATTCAACTTGATTTTTGGAGAGCTACTTGGAGAGCTACTTGGAGAGCTACTTGAAGTATCATCATGTGCCCCATGTGCCCCATGTGCCCCGTGATGTCCTGAGCCTGCGGTTGACGTTGTATGACTTCCAACTCGAGCACGATCCTTCGATTTATTGCTATGTCCTTGTGCCGCCATCTCAGCATTCATACTTTGCTCAGTAATCCTCGCTAAAATAAATTGCTTGACCATATTTGATAAATTCATCGAAAAAGATATCAACTCTTCAGATGCCATCGCCGATTGCTCTGCTGTCTTAGTATTGTCTTGAGTTACTTCTTTTATTTTTCTAATTCCTTTATTAACTTGTTCTACCCCCTGAGCTTGCTCACTAGAAGCAGCTGCAATTTGGTTCACTAAAACGTTTACTTCAGTAATTCCACCCACAATTTGATTCAAGGCGTTAGCAGTTCCCTCTGCAATATTTGAACCATGTTGTACTTTGGCCTTGGAGTCTTCAATTAGCTGAGTAGTCTCTTTTGCTGCCTCTGCGCTTCTTGCTGCTAAATTACGAACCTCTTCTGCAACCACTGCAAATCCTTTACCATGCTTTCCCGCACGAGCAGCTTCCACTGCCGCATTAAGTGCTAACAAATTGGTCTGAAAAGCAATCTCGTCGATAACTTTGATAATTTTAGAAATATTCTGACTGGAATCGTTAATTTCACTCATTGCTTTCAACATACCAATCATTTGATTATTCCCTACGGCCGCGTTTTCTTTTACCTGATTGCTGAGTGCTAACGCTGATGAAGCGTGTTCTGCATTTTTGCTAATTTGTCCGCCGATCTCAGTCATTGAACTAGAAATTTCTTCAATAGAAGAAGATTGTTTTGCCGCACCGTTCGAAAGAATATTACTACTGTCAGAAACTTTTTTGGATGCCTGATCTACTTCACCAATCACTTGTTTTAGTTGTCCCAACATGCGATTAAAAGAAGTGATCGTAGAATTAACCGCATTCTTTATTTGTGCATGGTCGCCTTTATAGTCACCCACAATTTCCTTCGAAATATTCCCTTCGGCCATTGCTTGTAGTACTTTGAGTGCCTCATCCAGCGGTCGTAAAATATCATCAACAATTTTGTTTACATTTTCCACAATTTTTTTATATTCGCCTGGATACTTATCTAATTTCAATCGATCACTTATTTTTCCTTCATATACCTTGTTAGACATATCATTAAGATCAGCCTTCAGCCCACTCAAAACGTCCACGGTTTTATTTACAAAATCGACGGATTGAGCAACTTCTCCTCCAGTATCTGTAACTTCTTTATTCCATTGTCCAAGAGAAACATCTCTTGTTACCTTAGTTAGCAATTCTAATTGAGCAAGTATATTTTGAGATAAAAATAGGCCCAAACCCAAAGCAACTACTACCGTGGCCACTGCTGAAATCCAAAAATTGCTTACCAATCCAAAAAGCAAGCAGGTCGCTAAGCTCCACACAAAAAATGCGACCAAAACCTTTCCTTTTAAACTTAACCAATTCCTTTCCATCATCACTCCCTTGTTTTTAATCGACAGTAGATCGACCCCTGGCCATTCTCTTATTCTTCTTATTTATTATTGCGTTAAAACATCCACAGATTTTTTTCCCTTACACTCACCTGCAAAATCAAAAAGCAATTTATCCAGGTCAATGATTATTCTGATCTTTTCACCAACCTTACCAATTCCTCGCACAAATCTTTGCGCCTGCCCCTCTCCTACTTTAGGAGCAGGTTCCATATGCTCCCTAGGAATTTCTATAACTTCCGCTACTCTATCCACCACAATACCAATATCAACCCCCTTATCCCCTCCCTTGTTAGGATCATTAAAAAGGGCGTTGATTACAATCACACATGTGCGATCGTCGTATTCTTTGTCGTCAATTCCCATTCTAGTGCGAATATCCATGACGGGAATTATTTTGCCACGCAAATTGATCACACCTTTGATTGATTCATAAATATCAGGAATCGGTGTAATTTTAACAACGCGAATAATTTCTGTAACATTGTAAATGGCTATTCCATAGGTCTCTTCTGCAACATCAAACGTCAAAAATACGTTCTCCTGTTTCTCTTTCACCTCTCCTTCAATTTCAATCGAAGTCTCTTCCTCATCGGAGCTATTATTTTCACGATCAGAAATATCTAGTTCTGGGAAAGTTTCTTTAGCTGGGTAATTCAAAGTAACTCCTTTTTTAAACACTTCATCTTAGAAGCTTTCAAAAATGGTAATGATTTACAAAACGTCTGGTCTTCTATTTGGTCTAATTGATCTAATTGATCTAATTGTCCCAATTATTAGTTATATCCCTACTTATCATGATGAAAAAAAGTAGCGAAATTTACCATTGGGAAAAAAATTCTGGTGATCACATTGATCGGAAATTGACGATAAAAATAAAAAAAAGAGTACAGTAACCGAATAATTAGTACCGTTATTTTTCTATTAGATTATCTTTCTATTAGGTTATCTTTCTTGGAAAATTTGAAATTCTGAAGATATTTTAATTGACGAATAAACTTTTATATTTGGGAAACTATCTTTTAAATATTTCTGTAATTCAGCATTTTTAACTCCCTTTCCCTGAGAACACGCTACTTTCAAGACGATACCAGGGTTAGTTAATAAAGATTGTGGATAAAAATCACAGAGCAATTCTAGTAACACCTGATTATTCCACTCAATTTTTTTGTAAGCAAACTGATGCTCTCCGGTAAATTTATCTATTTCATCATTATCTATTTCATTACCAATCTTGACTGGAAAAAAATATTGATTAGCGATAATTGAGTCTTGAATAGATTTATCGCGTACACTAATTTCTTTTGCGTGATAAAAAACAATTCCCCTTTCTGAACACTGATTTAACCTAGTTAAAACATCTTCTATGTAGTAATTACTCCACTGTTCCTCCACTCTCACATCCAAATACTCGCAGAGAGAGTTAACTCCTAAGGGTAGTGCAGGACCAAAACCCAAAAGTGGACGTTCATTATAACCCTCAGAATAAAAAGTCTTTATCCGAGCACGCCTAAAAATTCTGTTCATCACTTTTTGCAAATCCAGCTGGGATATAAAACTGATTAACCCTAACTTACAAAACGATATACGGTAGCGATAACCAACATTTTGTCCACGTTTTGCGGCAATATCCGGGACCTTCACCTCCGTTGTAAACTCCGTGGCAGACGACTGGGGTGTTGATTTTTTTACTGTACCGATAGTGCAACCAACACCGCAGCTGTGACATATCATCCCACCACAAGGGGGCGTAGAAATTACTGCTTTCGCTCGTTCCCATTCATTGATTAAATATTTTCGGGAAACCCCTACATCGATATTTTCCCAGGGCAAAGAAGTACTAGAAATGCTAATTTCAGACAATAGATCTTTCCACTCTTCTCCATAAACTGCTGTGATGGCCCTCATCCAAAGATCAAAATTAAAGTGTTCATCCCAGCTATCAAATCTGGCACCCTCTTGGAATGCCTGATAAATCGCTTGGGCCATTCGCTGGTCTCCGCGGGCCAGCAGCGCTTCCATTAAAGAAATCTTAGAATTATGCTTACGAAATGTCAGACGATATTTTCTAGCGAGATCCCAGAGCATTTTCTGCTTGCGTTCAATTTCATCAATGGAAGACATCGCCGCCCATTGAAACGGGGTGTGCGGCCTTGGTACAAATGAAGAAACTGAAACAGTGATCTCAGGTCCTTTAATTCCCATCTTAAAAGCAAGTTCGCGAATTTTTTTGGCCAACTCCATGATCGCGACCACATCTTCGTCTTCCTCGAAGGGAAGTCCGATCATAAAATAAAGTTTCATCTTCTTATAACCGCGTAAGTACAACCTCCTGGCGGTATTTAACATATCTTCTTCAGTAATATTTTTATTAATGATTTTGCTCATTCTTTCACTACCAACTTCTGGTGCAAAAGTCAGCGAAGTATTCCGTATCTGCGACAAGCAATCTAAAATCTGATCATCAACACCGTAGGCCCTGAGCGAAGAAATCCCCAAATTGATTTTCCCAATTTTTTCCATTTCACCAAAAAGGTCTTTCACCAAAGGAACTAATTCCGAGTAATCGGCGGTAGAGAGCGCAGTAAGTGATGCCTCTTGATGCCCTCCGTTTAATACGCCTTGCCTAATTGCATCTACTACGCCCTCCTTACAACGTTCTCTTGTCGGCCGATATATATGCCCGGCCTGACAGAAACGACATCCTTGTGTACATCCACGCGCAAGTTCTATCGAAAATTTATCAAAGATCGTAGTTAAATGAGGAATCGGGGAGGTTACAGGAAATTTATAGTCGTCGATATTGGAAACCCGAAAACTTTTTACAGTACTTTTGGTAAAACCAGGGACATAAACTCCGCGGTCACTCCAATCAGCAAGACTTTGTAAAATTTGTCGCCTACTTGCACCACTTCGTTTGGCCTGCCCAATGAATCGTGCCAAATCTACCAATAACCGCTCTCCATCACCAATCACAAAAAGATCGAAGAAAGGAGCAACTGCTTGCGGATGAGTGGCCACTGGACCACCTCCAACGATCAAGGGTAAATCATCACTCCGCTCCTTGCTCCAAAGAGGTATTTTAGATAAATCCAGCATTGAGAGTATATTGGTATAGGTCATTTCATACTGCAGCGAAAAACCCACTATATCAAACTCAGCAAGTGGTCGAAAATTCTCCAACGAAACCAGTGGTAACGCATGAAGACGCAACTCTCGCTCCATATCTATCCAAGGAGCAAAACAGCGTTCTGCCAAAAGATCTTCCTGATTATTCAACTCCTGGTACAGTATCTTTAATCCCAGATGACTCATCCCTACTTCGTAAACATCTGGATAGCAAAGGGCCACCCGTGAGCAAATCTGGGAATCATTCCAAGATTTTTTCACCATGTAATGCTCGCCTCCGATGTAACGCGCAGGTCTCTCAACATTCAATAAAAAATCGATGTAAGGATGTCCCTGTACACCTTTGGTGTTCAATAAGTTCATAGATAAATAAATCCTGTAAATGTAAATTTAAGAATCAGATCACAATCAGATCCCTGCGGAAATAGTTAGTGCGAAGCGACGATCTTCTTTTCCTCGAAATTCGTTGCTGGTAGTGTCAACTGCATAAGTGGCCAGATCAAATTCAATGGTCCGTGCCCTAAACCCAATCCCTCCACTTCCAAAACCATCGCCATATCCAACCCGTAGGAAAAGTACTCTACCTAGATCCAGCTCCATTCCCGCCATCGCTCTTCTCGTCGCCCCTACTTCCGGAAATTTTTTGGTTGCGTCTTTGTAATTCGCTTCCAGATGAACTCGCACAAACTTTGCCAGCTGGGGTGTCAGAGAAAAACCAACATCAATACTTTCTCTGATTCTATCCGGAGGACCGGATTTCATGCTAGAGAATTCGCTAGATAACATATTGTGAATATTACCAGAAATTGTCGGAAGCCAAGTGAAGGGAAATACTACACGCGCACCACCAGTAACAATCCATGCCCTACCCTGCCGATACTCTTGTTGTTGAACTTTCACAACACTGTTCCGATCACGCTCATCAATAATTTCTTTGCGATCCAAATAAACCACAGAAGCACCAAACTTGATTACTCCTCCGAAAAGACCTAAACTTAGGCCCCAAAATGGACCATGATCTTGTCTAAAAGCAAATTCAAATTTAGCATCATCTTCTTGGCCAATAGTGGCACGTCGTTGCAAAGAAAATAGATACCCCATGCTCAAATAACGAGTAGTGAGGTTTGGGGAAGCATTTAAACGCGCATGGGCCAATCTTCCTCGATTCTCTAACAACAACTGCCTTGTTCCATCTAAATCTAATCCTTTGGTAACACTACTCCCCACGGAGAACACACTTCCCCCGGTTGTCAAACTAATCAAGTCCTTGTTGCTTTCAACATGAAAATTACTTAGATGAAAATGAGCACCTCTAACGGAACCCAAACCTGCAGGATTATAAAAAGGAGAACTACTATCATCCGCTCTAGAAATAAACGCATTGCCCATCGCTAAGGCCCGACTGTTGGTCACCAACTCAGGATATGTCGCATCTTCAAAACGAATCAGTGCCCAAACATTGTCATGAAGAAACAAAACGCCGCTCAATAAGCATAACAATAGGCATAAAAAGAACCAGATTACCCTTCTCTCCCTTTTCAACGGCCTCCCTCCCTTTTGTCTAAAAATAGGCGGCAAATGCCCCATAATCTATTTTTTCTACAAAACCAAACTTATCTGGTACCAGTCCAAGTTGCAAGGAAGTTATATAATCAAATAACCTCTGCGATAAATCACCAGTCTTACCATCAGCAACTTGGTAGCGTTGCTCGCCAAATACCAATCTCCCGATAGGAGAAATTACAGCAGCGGTCCCTACCCCAAAAATCTCTACAACTTTTCCGCTCTCAATTCCCTCTATAACTTCATCGATAGCAATCGAACGTTCAGTGACCCTTATTCCCCAATCCTTAGCAATTTGTAACACGCTATCACGAGTAATCCCAGGAAGAATAGAACCGGTTAGTGCAGGAGTGGCCAACTCATCTTGGAAACGGACAAAAATATTCATTGCACCTACTTCTTCGATATATCTCCTCTTTAAACCATCTAACCACAAAACTTGATTACAGCCGTACGTTTGCCCTTCCTTTTGCGCTAAAAGTGAAGCAGCATAATTTCCCATTGTTTTTGCCTCACCTACGCCCCCAGGTACGGCCCTAACATAGTTTTGACAGACATAAATATCCACTGGATTAAAACCACCAGCATAGTAAGCACCTACTGGTCCCACGATAACGAAAAAAAGATACGAACTGGATGGGCGTACTCCTAAACAGGGCTCAGTGGCCACCATCGTCGGACGAATATAAAGAGCTGCACCAGCTGTCTCTGGAATCCACTCCCTATCCATACATACTAATAACTTAATGGCATCTAAAATCTGCTCACTATCAAAAGTAGGCATCACCATCCGCTTAGCAGAATTATTCATTCGTTCTAAATTTTTGCGTGGACGGAAAAGATATAAATCATCCTTACGGCGATAGGCCTTCATTCCTTCAAATATACCTTGCCCATAATGAAATATCATCGTCGATGGGTAAAAAGACAAGTTGTGATATGGTTCCACCCGTAGATTACGCCAGCTTCCATCAACATACTCCATCAAAAACATGTGATCAGAAAAATGGCGACCAAAACCCAGTCCACTATCAAAATTAGGAACACATTTTTTGTCTTTATCTACAACCCGTTGAATTCTAATTTTAATATCGTTCATATCATTCAAACTCCTGTTAGTTATTATTTGATAATCGATAATAGACATCAATTGTTACCAATTGATATCAATCGATACCAATAAACGTTTAAACATTCGCCAGAAGTAGATTATTCGCTAAATGGACCAAAAAGTAAACCCCTTACGAATGTTTTAGGAAAAGGTGTTTCTCATTTCCTACATCGTTTATACGTACTTTCTTGATCTCAAAATCAACTACTTCCTCGAGTTTGAAAGAAAGTCCCTCCCAAAAAACCATCATTCCTTTTTTGGGAAAATTGTTTCCCAACATATCTAGAAGAAACCCCGCCAAAGTGGAATAACTATCGCTGGGAGGAATCTTGATATCATAATCGTTGTACAAATCTCTCAGTAACAATCCCCCCTCTACTAATATCCCACCAACGGATGCCGCACCACCCACACCATTCGCGACAAAATCACCACCTCCACTACTTCCACTAACTCCACTTCCTGCTGTTCCTGTCGCAATACCACTACTCCCACTTCCACCGCCTCCACCGCCTAACCCAACAACAGCACTTATTGTATCAAAGTCATGCTCATCGTTAATTTCCCCTAAAATCTCCTCTATGATATCTTCTAGAGTAACTATTCCGACAACCAATCCGTTCTCATCTTTAACCAATGCCAGATGTACCTTTTTGCGATTCATGTGATCAAAAACCACCTGAATTTTCATATGTTCATACACAAAAAAAGGATTTTTTAAATACTTTTGAAGACTGAACTTGGAACGATCAGACTCTCGTAGTGAAAGTAGATCTTTAACATGCAAAAAACCAACAGTCTTATCTAAATCGCCGTTACATACCGGATAGCGACTGTGGTTGAAAAGCGGTAAAGTTTTGATGACATCTTCGAAACTCACA
>JADGBS010000102.1 GCA_015231325.1 Oligoflexia bacterium
GTCCGGAGAACCTATTAAAAGTGCCATTAATATTAGTTCCTTTATAAAAAAAATTGATCCAGAAATTTTCACAGTATGGGGTGGACCACACGCAACGTATTATCCGGAAAGTATATTCGAGTGCTTGAGCTGTGATTTCGTAATTAGTGGGTTCGGCAGTAAACCACTGTATAAGCTTTATAAATCATTACTCGACAACAAAAAGGAAGACTTTAAATTGATTTCTGGTCTATCTTATAAAATAGAAAGCACTATACACCGAAATTCAATTGAATATCAATTCGAACATATCCACTTCAAGGATATACCGTACAATCTTATAAAAGATTATTCTCCTTATGGGCAGCTGAACTCCACAAACATTATCTTTCCAATATATAGCATTATTGGTTGTGCATACAATTGCACTTTTTGCTCTTCTCCTGCATACTACAAAAACTTTCCTCATCGCTGCTTTTTTATTTCACCAAATGAAGTTATTGACCATATAATCTTTTTATTAAAACGGTACCAGGCAAAACACATCTATTTTATAGATGATGACTCATTTATCAATTTGAAACATATCGAGGACATTATTGATTTAATTTTACAAAGAAAAATAAAAGTAAAACTAGGTTTCCGCGGGGCACGTATTAATGAAATAAAAAAAATGTCTAGTTCCTTTCTGAAAAAGCTAGAGCAAGTCGGCGTTAATTCGCTACATGTTGGTGCAGAAAGTGGAAGTAATTATTTACTGAATCTAATAAAGAAAGATTGTTGCGTTAATGACATACTAGAATGTAATAAAAAATTATCTGCATTCAATATAACAATCTATTATAATTTCATTCTAGGAATTCCGGGTGAACGCACTGAAGATATAAAAGATACTATTTCTCTAATGTTCAAACTCATCAAAGAGAACAAAAATTGTATCATCCTTTCCCCAAACAGATTCAGACCGGTTATTGGCAGTGAGCTATCAAACTCGCTGATCGATAAATACCCACAAATTTTCCCGAAAAATCTCGCTATTTGGTCGGAATATGAAAATGATGGTCAATTTGGCAAACTCCCATGGATACCCAATACCCATCATAAATTTCACGATATGATCGCACTAACCTGCTACTTTATTGACGATAAATATAAATTTATTCAGATCAAGGGTCTGTTTAGCATAATATTAAAGTTTTCAAGCGCCATATATGCACCAATTGCACGTTTTAGATTAAGACATGGTCTATATCATTTTTTCCTAGAAAAAAAATTTTATTACGCTTTAAAATATATCTATTAAAATCATTGAAATACCTATTGTATTTCAATGATTGCATATTAAAATAATTGTATGATTTTTCTCTCGATCCTTGTAATATCCAAACAAGATTCTAATTATCTATAGTAGATGACCAGAAAATCTTGTTTTTTAGGCAAATTCTTGATCATGACATGACTAAAGAAAATAATTTCAAAAAATATTTATCAACACGCATTTCTTCTTCAGAAAACTACGACGATCTCTTATCGTTCCCACGCTATCTTGAAATAGAAACTATCAATTACTGTAATGCAAAATGTCGCATGTGTGTACTTTCAGAAAAAAATAATGATCTACCCAAAAAACATCAAATGAGTGATCAGGTATTTGATAAAATATTAGATGAAGTTGCGACTTTTTCTTCCGAAATTAAAAGAGTGAGTCTTTATCGTAACGGGGAACCTCTGCTAGATAATGATTTAGCAAAAAAAATTAAAAAAATTAAAAAATGCGGAATCAGCGAAGTGGCCATTAGTACCAATGTATCTCTGCTGAACGAAGAAAAATCAATTGAACTGCTCGAATCTGGAATTGATATAATTATGTTATCAATTGATAGTCTTTCTAAGGAAATTTTGGAATTTATTCGGCCTGGTATTTCTTTTGATATAGTATTAAAAAATGCTCACAAGTATATTCAACTTAGAAATAAACTTTCTCCTAAATCTAAAATTTTCATAAGAATGATAAAACAAAGCGCTAATAAACACGAGTGGGATGGATATCAACAATACTGGAGACAGTATTTACATACCCATGATAGAGTATATTACAATGAAGTATATAACTGGGGTGGACAACTTTCTTCTTATGATACAGTTGCTCCCTATAGCATTAATGCTTCGTCCAATAAAAATAAACTCCCGTGCGTTTCTCTTTGGTCATTACTTGTAATCTTAGCTGATGGAACAATACCATTATGTAATATCGATTACAAAATATCAAAAAAAATTGGAAATATAAATAATAATTCTATAAAAGAAGTTTGGAACTCTGAAGAATTAAATTCTCTTAGATTTTTCCATCTTAATAATAGTAAAAACATTTTACCACTATGCTCCGGGTGCAATGCATGGAGTATACCTTCTGACTTAAGAAGTAAGCAAAGAGCTAATGAAAATTTATTATGAAAAATTCAATCGAGATCAGCTTTTTTGTTCCATGTTACAATGAAGCTTCTAGAATTATCCCTACTTTTAAAAAAATCATCAATATTGGAGAGTTACTCAAACTTTCTCTAGAAATAATTGTTTGCAACGATTCTTCTACTGACAATAGTCTTCTTGAAATTCAAAAATTTTGCGATCAAAACACCCAGACTCGTATACACATAATTAATAACACGAAACAAAATGGCGTAGCATATAATTATTTTAATGCAGTAACCATCGCCAAAGGAACCTATTATATGTTGATTAGTGGAGACGATGCTGAAGATAAAAATTCAATTTTGGAGGTGATAAAACTGCGAGGAAAGGCCGAAATGATTATCCCCTATTTATCTCCAGATAGTCGAAAGTGGATCAGAATATTCTTATCAAATGCGTTCACTATGATTGTAAATTTATCTAGCGGAAATAAAATTAAATACTACAATGGAAACGTTCTACATTTAAGAAGAAATTTATTAAATATTAAAACAAGTACCAATCTAACAGGAATAGTTTATCAAGCAGAAATAATTCTAAAACTTTTAAAAAAAAATACATCTTACATCGAAGTCCCCACACGTAATAACGAAAAAAAAGGATGGATTACTTCTGCTCTTAGACCTTGGAATTTCTTATTAGTCACTTTGTTTTTTTCAAGAATTTTAACCAGACGTCTCATTGATTACACAGGTCTTTCTTCACGCACGTAATTGAACGGCGTTTGCAGCAAAACGTTCTGCAATATCTGACATCTTCGTGAAATTAAGACCTACTTCATTTTGAAATTTCGTAGAATTTAAATATGACTTTAATGTACGATTATCAATAAAATAAAAATCTTTGAGCTCTTTTTCAACAATCTCAGTTTTCATTCCTATTTTTTCTATGAATAAAGATATCAATCTCTCTCTCGAAAAAATCTCGGAATTCGCCAAATGATAAACGCCAGTACAACGCTTATTTATAAGAGCAATAATTCCCTTATACACATCCCCTACAAATGTAGGAGAAAAAATCTGATCTTTTATGCAGTAAATAGTTTCTTTTTTTGTAATTTGTTTATACCATTCAGAGAAAGGGTGAAGATAATCTTGATTATCCCCTAAGATTTTACTTAACCTAACAATCAAGTTGCTGGAAGAGGTGTCCATTATGAATTTTTCAATTTTTACCTTTTGCCTCCCATATTCAGTAATTGGATTTACATGATCTTCCTCTGAATATCCTCCATCTTTTCCATCAAAAACATAGTCGGTTGAAAGGAACACTACTTTTATACCCAAAGATGATAACTCTTCAATTAAACGAATTGTTGCGTGGACATTAATTTTTTCGCTATAGACATTATCAATCACGCAAAAATCAATCTTGGAAATGGCCGCGCAAATAATACAAATAGTATTTGCTGGATCGGTCGTGAAATTCAATGTTAAAATATTTTTAATTTCATCAGAAACCATATTAAAAGCAACTAAATCTATATTTCTTTTGGAGTTAGTCGTTCCTAAAACTAGATGGCCATCATTTTTCCCCATTGTATAAATATGATTGCCGATAAAACCTGAAGCACCGATTACTATTATATTCATACACATCCATTCAACATCAAATAAAATTAATGTGTTCTTGATTTATGGACAAAAAATTATTTGCGACTATATTCCTATCATCGTACGTACAATGATGCTGACACTCCTCTTGCGGATTTAACCCATCTATTTTTTCAGCGGTTCTTTTGTTACTCCAAAGATCCTTAAAGGAAGTTTCCCTTAGATCGCCAATAATTCCTGAAGTTAAGTATGCCTTATCATGACACATATAAACCTTACAATCCGCACCAATAGTGGTTACGAAATGAATCATTGCACAACGAAGGTATTTTCTTTTAAACATATCTTTTATGTTTATATCTTCTGAAGTTTCTGGTGTGTACAGGTCAATAACTTTAAACGTTGAATCTTTTGTCTCTCTCCGAAGTCTATCAATGCTATCAACAACCTCATTTCTAATATTTTTATGATAATCTGCGATATTCCAAGATATTTGTGGAGCAAATCTTATGTGATTCGCTCCCAGAGCTTGAAAAAGTTTTCCTGCTTGGTAAACCTGTCCCGCATTATCCCTACCAATTACAAAATTTATTCCAAGTTCACTGTTGCTGTTTTTATTTATTGCTAGACTTTCAATGTTCTTACAAATTTTTTTAAATACCCCTAAATTGAGATCACGAATTGCTGCATAATTATGATCATCTGCAGCATCAATTGAAATACGCACCCACTTTGCTTCTTTTAACAATTTAATAATATTATCTCCCATCATTTCCCCATTGGTAATAATTGAGAGATCAATATTATTGTTCAATAACAATTCCATACTTTCTCTAATGTTGGGATATAGCAACGGCTCACCGCCACCACTAAAAGTAATGGCCTTAACTCCCATATAGGCCATATCTGCAATAATCTCCTTCATCTTCTCCCACGGAATAGAGTGATTCTTATCAAAATTTTCCAAAGAAAGATATCTTCCTCGACCATAATGACAATAATTACATCTATGATTACAAATATTAATCGGTTTTATTCGTATATATACTGGTGCAGTCAATCTTCCTTCCATAACTGCATTTAATTTGTTATGGTGAGCAAATAATTTTAAGCTACTGTACGGAGTTGAGTTGAATTTCTCGCTGTTAATATCTGACATATGCCTCCAGATAATTTTAAAAAGATAACAAACACCTCCTGATGTTATCTCTAGAGGATAAGATTTGAAAACTAAAAACAAAGACGACCTACTGAAAATATCCCTTGAACTTAGGCGAGACATTATTCGTATGGCAATATGCGCTGGTGGATGCCATATTGGTGGAGCATTCTCCGCGGTGGAGATTTTGACAGCAATCTATTTCGGTGGGGTTTTAGATTATGATCCACTCAATCCTCTGCTTGAAAATAGAGACCGCTTCATTTTAAGTAAAGGACATGCCTCTGTATTACTATATGCAGTTCTATCAAAAGCAGGATTTTTTCCTAGGGAGGAATTATTTACTTTCTGCCAACTAACAAGTAGACTTGGAGGACACCCCAAGAAAAATGATCTTCCTGGAGTGGAGGCCAGCACTGGTTCCTTAGGACATGGACTTTCGTTTGCCGCAGGCATTGCACTTTCTGCCCAAATGGATCGTCGCCCTTACCACGTCTACGTGTTATTGGGTGATGGCGAATGCCAGGAAGGTTCTGTTTGGGAAGCTGGGCTTTTTATTGCTCAAAAAAATCTCCTGCAACTTACAGTGATTATTGACCACAACAAACTGCAGGCAATGGACCGACTAGATAATATTATTGAAATGGGTGAGTTTGCGGAAAAATGGCGTGCTTTTGGGTTCGAGGTATATGAAGTTGATGGACATGATATCATGGCATTAATAAAAACATTTACAGCACCGGCCTCAAAAAAACCACGTCTCATCCTAGCGCACACCACAAAGGGAAAAGGAATATCATTCATGGAAAATATGCCTTTATGGCATTACCGAAATCCAAATCTTGATGAAATTAAGATTATTGAGAAAGAATTATCTTTTTCTCTCGCAACTTTATTATGAATATTTGAGTCATGAGAAATGCATATTTAAGCGCAATTTACGATTTAGCAAATCACAACAGTAATGTGCTGGCGTTGATTTCTGATAACGGTGCTATCGTTTATGATAAATTTCGTAAGGACTTCCCTTTGCAGTTTCTAAATTGTGGAATTTCTGAGGCCAATATGGTTGGCGTTGCAGCAGGACTTGCAAGCACCGGAAAAATTCCATTTGCATATACAATCTCCCCTTTTCTCAGCTTGCGTGCATTTGAATTTATTCGTAATGATATTTGTATACAACAACAAAACGTAAAACTTGTAGGAACAGGTGCTGGTTTTGTTTATAGCGCGCTGGGACCAACTCATCACGCAACAGAGGATGTCTCTGCATTACGCTCGCTACCAGAAATTACTTTGATCACTCCAGCTTCACCATTAGAAGTAAAAAAAGCAATCATTGCGGCTGCTGAATTTTTGGGTCCGGTTTATATCAGAATTGGAACAAATGGGGAAGAAGAAATTTACAAACATGATTATCCATTTAAAATCGGTCGTGGTGAAATTATTAATGAGGGGAATGACTTGGCAATTATCACTACCGGTTCCATCATTACCGAAGCACTTAGTGTTGCTAGATCTTTGCGTGAAAAAAATATCCACGTAAAAATCATAAATATTCATACATTGAAACCGATTGATAATGAACTGTTAATCGACACCGCAAAAAAAATCAAAGTAATAATTACATTAGAAGAGCATAGTATTCATGGAGGACTGGGAAGCGCCGTTGCTGAAGTGTTGCTAGAATCAGGGTGTACTGGTATGAAATTTTTAAGAATGGGATTAGATAATACATTTTGCAAAGGATATGGAAAACACCATGAACTCAGATCATTAAACGGTTTATCCGCCAACCATATACTGGCAAACATTCAACGGTTACTTATGAACTAAAAATATTAACTCCGATAATCATGGGAATTTTATGTCCTTTAAAAACTTTATTTCCTGCATTCACAATAGCAGCAAAAGAAATTACCTCAGTAGAGCGCTTCTGGAAGACCGAGCATTATGCGCCGAAATCGCTAGAAAATTTGCAAAGGAATATTGGGATGGGGATCGCAAATTCGGTTATGGGGGGTATAATTACGACGGTCGCTGGCACAGCGTAGCGCAAAGGATGGCAGACAACTATCAATTACAGGCCGGCCAAAAAATTTTAGATGTCGGTTGTGGAAAAGGATATCTCCTATATGAATTTACAAAAATCATACCTGGTATCGAGGTATACGGAATTGACATTTCAAAATATGCAATTGAACATGCTCTACCTGAAGTCAAAAAAAACCTCATTGTTGGAAGTGCCCAAAAACTACCCTTCAGTGACCGAAATTTTAATTTTGTTTATTCTATAAACACTCTGCATAATCTATATCTTTTTGATTTAAAAAGTGCTATTAACGAGATATTAAGAGTTTCAAACAATTCTTCTTCTACATATGTCTGCGTGGAATCATATCAAAACGAAACAGAAAAAATTAATCTTCTTAATTGGCAACTAACTTGCGAAGCCTTTTTCTGTCCAACTGAATGGGAATGGCTGTTTAAAGAATGGAAGTACGAAGGAGATTATGAATTTATTTTTTTTAAATAAGAAGAGAGATCTTGGCATCAATATTGTAACTATATATAGCTGTTCGTGTAGGTGTTCGGGATTTTTTGAGATCACTAAGAATTAAATTCTATCGTGATTACCATAAACTTTCATATATAAATCCAGCAACATATGGATAAAAAAACTATGACCTGATTCGATGGGCCCATATGATGAAGAATTTAAGTATAGATTAAAGTCACCTAACTGGCGAAGAGGATTATCAATAGAAATACCGGAGTACGTAACCACTTTGCTTTTATTATAATTTTCCTTAACACACCTCACTGCCTCTAGCACATTTTTAGATTGACCAGAACTACTGATAGCGAACAAACAATCACCGTCTTGCATATAGCATTTTAAAATTTCTGAAAAAGATGCCTCTAAAGAATAATCATTATTAAAACAAGTTAGCAAAACCCCATCATTAAAAGAAAATGCTCTAAACTTTCCTCTTTTGGTAAAATCTGTAGCAAAATGCGATGAAATCGCAGCGCTGGCGCCGTTACCTATGAAGTACAATGATTTATTTCTATCTTTTAAATCTCTTATAAATTCTAATAGAATTCTAATCCAAACATCAAACCGAACTTCCTCACCACTAACAGTTGTCAGTGGTGAATTGATCAGACAAAAAAAATCCGATGAATACTGGTGTACAAGATCTTCCAAATATTCGGTATATTCCTTTGCCATTTCTTTTATATTACTCAAAAAATATAAAAAACAGACATATACGCCCCACAACAACTTGCTAAGACCATTAGCATAAATAGATAGACGTTGAAAAACAGTACTTCGTTTGATACTTTTTGCCAAGGGAGAATACCTATGAATTCACTTCTTTTATTTGCTAAAACATTTGCTAAAAAAAATTCAATATGCATTGTCTCAATTTTAGCGGCCTCATTAATCTTAGTAAAATACCTGCCTTTTTTAGGAGAGCATTGTGGTGTTGAACAGGATAGCGGATTGGCACTTACGCTTGCTAAAAACTTAGCACAAAAAGGGATCTATGCTACTGATGTTAACGCTCAAGCATCACCCGCACAACCGGTCGGACCTAGCATCTATGGCGTCCCTCTAATACATGATGATGTAGGTCACTCCTACTTTGATCTTACTGCCGTTGCCGTTGGCCCAGGTTTTATCGTACCCCAAGCAATTTTATATAAAATATTTGGAGTTGGATGGTGGCAAAACAGACTATGGTCACTCTTTTCTTTTTGGGCCTTGCTTGCATTATCCTTCCACTTTATGCTAATTTTCGGCAATTTTCTCTCGTTTTTATTATTCTTTACTTGGATTTGGGGAATTCCACACTTTACTATTAACCCTTCGTTTGAGGCCTACCCTGTAGCGACCACCACTCTCTACATGCTGATATCTATTTACTTTTTTTATTACTATCTCAAAAATAATCTCAATTATAATAGCTCAAAGAAAACAGCATACTTCTGGTTGCTATTCTCGGGTGTATTTGCAGGAGTAGCATTCAAAACCAAATCACTAGCGCTAATAACTTTTGCTGCCTATGCTCTCTACTACCTATTCCAAATAATAAAAAGCAAATTTTCCAAGTTATCCTCCAAACTCAAAGAATTTATTGTTTTAATTAGCGGATTTTTAATTCCTATCGTTCTATACGAAGCATATCGTTTTTATGCGATCGTCAACAAATTCGGTATCGATGCCTATTATGAAAACAATCACATGATTAATCAGCGACTGACCTCAGGCGATAGTGGGATAAACTTTCTTTCCACTATTTTAAATAATTTTCCATTCATTTATCGAAAAATAATTATCTGGGAAGATGTAGGGATAAGCAGACCGTTATTATTTTGGGGAATGATTATCATCATTGCAATATTGTTACTTTCCCAAAAAAAGTATCTTAAAAATTCCAACAAAAAGATAATTATCGGAATTATTGTTACCCAAATATCAATACATTACACCTGGTTCATTCTTACCTCCCCTACCGGTTGGATGCAACATCTCTGGTTCTCGATCTACTTAGGAATGATGTTTTGTTGCCTGGGAATCTCCCTAATATTTGAGAAAATGTTTACCAGCAATATGTTTCATTTTAAAGGAATCTTATTTCCGAAAACCGCCATTCGCTATGTCTTGTTAACTGCATGTATAATTTTCATAACATATGACTCAACCAAATTTAATTTTTCGCCGATACTTAGCTATGGTGATTTACAGAGATGGAATTCCAACGAATTTAGATTTAGTAGAGCAGTTACCCGAGAAGAAAAAATTTGGTCTAGATTAAGCGGAGAACCGAGAAATCCCATTTTAAATTTAAATTTTCAAAAAGAAGTAGTCGCTTTTTTCAAAAGTAAAAATAATGAGAAATTTCGTGTTTATACCCCAAATGGGCTTCTGGCGCCAGAAATCTCACTGATGATCGATAAGGTATTTTTTCCACTTTCGTCTTATTCTTCCTCTTATTCTTCCTCTCCGGAACGTGTAGATAATTCCTATCTTATATTGAACTCTTATATTTATGGACTATCGCCCTGGAAATTGTATTCCTTTGCAAACAGTGATTATGTTGACCGATTGGTACGAAATTCCTGCGCAAGTATAGTATTAATTAATCCTCAGTACTTAATATGCTTACTAACTCCTCACTAACTTTTCATCAACTCCTCACTAACTCTTTACTAACTCCTTAATCTGCACAAAAAATATGAATCATTTGTAAATTCCACCCTATCGCATAATTTCAAATAAACATTATACGAAAAATCAGTTGCCGTATAACGCCAAGGGTATATCCCATGCAAATACGAGTCCAAAATCAGGTATGAATTATGCTGTCGGTAAGTAAGAGGATGCCACTCCCTCATATAAAAATAACGATCTAACGGGTAGAACACTCTATCTACAATATGGGATATCTCCGCACAAACAAAGTATCCCCAATAATAAATTCTATCATCTGCAGACAAATTTTTTTCAATATATGCAATAACTTCTTGCTGCTCTTTTAGATCAAAAATTGGATTAGTGGGCAACCCTACCAAACCCCTAGGAACAAAACGTGCCCTTCCCCATTCTTGAATATCCCATTTCGTAAATAAAAAATTAAAATTCAATTTAGTTGAACCCCAAAAAATTCCTACCATAAAAATAACAAAAAACACTGCTCTGATTTGAAAACTAATTCGCGTAAACTTAAGTATAAGCTCAAGCTTATGCTTATGCTTAAGAGAGACATCTAGTGCTAAGAAAAAATAAATAACCCCAAATATGCAGTATACCAGACATGCCTGAACCATCCCGTAGGCGACACAATTAAAAACCACACAAGATTTAATACA
Organism: Oligoflexia bacterium; assembly: GCA_015231325.1. Lineage (GTDB taxonomy): Bacteria > Bdellovibrionota > Bacteriovoracia > Bacteriovoracales > Bacteriovoracaceae > JADGAN01. The sequence goes on from JADGBS010000102.1 coordinate 11,044, forward strand.
ATAAATACCAAAATAATTGAGATAAAAGCGCACTTGTGCTTTTCTTTCTGAAACCACAGAATACGAAGAGCAAGAAATAGTGTTAAAAAAAACACCACCCATAAAAATATAGGGGAAGTTATTCCCAAATCTTGCCAAAAAATTAATTTCCTATAAAAAAAATCCCAGGAAAAATGGAAATCACTGATTCCACTCCCATCCCGTTGCATAGTCAATTTGGCAGCTAAGTTGTTAGCGTAATATGCCTCCAATCCAAATTTTGTAAATATATATATAAAACGATATAACTCGAAGCAAACGATCGGTAGGAGAGTTCCAAGAACAATCATTAAAAGTTTTTGAATCGTCCTCTTCACCGCTTGCAGCAAATGCTTATTAAACGGAGGATTGTACTCACAACCAAAACTGTAACAAAAACCGTAATAAAAACTGTAACAAAAAATAAAACCATATAAAATAAAATACGATATCAGTAAAAGCAAAGTTATGGTTTTTGTTAAATACGCCAGCCCAACAAAAAAACCGCTAAAAAATAACAATAGTGACTGAGACCGGAACTGAAACTGAAACTGAGACCGAGATTTCATCCCAGTTTTCATCGCATATACAAGTAATACGATTGAAATCAGCATATAAAGCGTTGCCAATGCTTCTGAAAATGATTCGAACGAAAAACCAATAGTAAAAGTAGGTACCGACCAAATTATGAAGAAAAAGCTGGCCAGTGCACATACTCCTCCCCACTTTAATAAAATATAAAAAGAAATCCAAAGTAATCCAAACATCGCAGCTTGTGAATAAATTCGATGAGTCCACCAGTGATATCCAAAAAACTTATAAACAATTGCCTGCGGTATAATAAATCCTGGGCCAATAGTGCCTGAATAAAAGTGATTATATCCATACTCATCATGAATATGCGGTTTCTGGTGAAGATTATTCTCTATCTTACCCACCCCACTCGCATCGGTTTTTTCCGTATTCACAAATGTTGCGTAAATGCCACGAAATGCAAGATTTTTAGAAATACCCAAGTACCAACCACTATCCTGCTCAATTCCTCCAAAGTTGTTAGCAAAAATTACCATCTTTACTAACAATATCGCCGCCAAAAGAAAAGCAATCACCAACAACCAGTTAGAACTCTTGCCGATATGATGCCTTCCTCTGAAGATGGCCAGCGAGGATATCGCTTTTTTTAACAAATTGTTCAGTACGGTCAATTCGTCGTTTCTTGCAACAAACATAACAACTCCTCTGAAAAGATACATTTCACACTTTTTCAGGGAGGATATTATCCAACCATCCACTAATCTGTCTCAGTTTATTCGATAATGATCTTTATTGATTCGATTACCGATAGATTCGTCGACTCTAAAAAAATCACTTTTTTCCCCAGCTCATTCTTAATGCCTAGATAGACTTCATCTAGCCAGGAAGGCGCTACCACGCTGACGCCTGTAAAATCTAGCTCGACCACATCATCTTGATCAGATGGTCTTAGATAGCTTCTAATTATTTGAACCTCCCCTTCCTGAAGGAAGAAGATTCCCTCTTCACTGGCGCTCTGGTGAGCAACCTCCAAGGGCGTTACGGGTAGTTCCTACCCACTGGATATTTATAGCTGCATTTTCATCAGCGTTTATTTCTAATCCACATTTTTTACAAAGAAATTCAGATTGCGATATGCGATTTTC
>JADGBS010000103.1 GCA_015231325.1 Oligoflexia bacterium
CGATCAAGGCGATATGCTGATCGAATAAGAGTAATTTTACTACTGGATGAAGGTCATACTTACAAAGATATTGCTCATTTCCTTTTTATTGATGAAGGAACAATAGCCAATTATATAAAAAGATACAAGGAAGGTGGGATTGAAGGATTAATCATTGATGATTATCAGGGTGGATCTACAAAATTGACAATGGAGCAAGAATTTGAACTTGATAACCATTTACAAGAAAAAATTCATACCTCCGCAAAAGAGATAATTCATTACGTTAAAAAAAAGTACGGAGTTACATTCAGTGTGAGCGGTATGAAAGATTTGCTTCATCGCTTAGGATTTTCTTTCAAAAAACCCAAAGTAGTTCCAGGTAAATCTGATAAAGAAAAACAAGAAGAATTTATTAATTCTTATGAGGATCTCAAAGAGTCACTTTCAGAGGGTGAAAAAATCTATTTTGCAGATGCTGCTCATCCAAGTCACAACAACAATCCAGTCCATGGTTGGATAAAAAAAGGTGAGGAGAAAGAAATTCTAACAAATAGTGGTCGTCAACGAATTAACTTAAATGGAGCTCTTTGTCTTGATGGGTTAGAAATCATGGTCAATACCGAGACAACAATAAATCAAGATGCAATGAAAAATCTTTTAGAGCGTTTAAGGAAAGCAAATCCAATAGGAGATAAAATCTATGTTATTTTGGATAATGCAACTTATAATCGAGCGTATGAGGTTCAATCTTTTGCAAATTTTTTAAATATAGAACTGATATATCTTCTTTCCTATTCGCCAAACCTGAACATCATTGAAAGGTTATGGAAATTCTTCCATAAAAAGGTAAGAAACAACAAGTATTCTTCGGATTTTGAAAAATTCAAATTAGCTTGTTTGGATTTTTTTAAAGATATTAAAAAATACAAACCAGAACTGAAGACGTTACTAACTGATAATTTTCAAAGAATAAGTTCGCATGCTTTAAAAATAGATCGTTAACAGTATATAACTAGACCCTAGTTTCTTTTAATCGTGCAATTCTCTCTTCCAGCGGAGGATGGGTTGAAAAGAAACGCATAATGCCTGCAGGGCGACTGGATATTTTTAAGGTCTGCATTGCTGGTGTCGCATCATTTTCCACTTCCTCAAATACCCTATTTAGTCTCTCTAATGCAGCAATCATGCTACTCTTTCCTGCTAGACGTGCACCACCCTTATCTACATGATATTTCGCGAAATCGTAAAAACCAATTAACAACGAATAAAAAAGATCCCTGATGTACTGTATCTGATACTTACGTCGCCTTACTGTTAAACTCAAACAAAAAATGAACGATGAGCAATTCTTCATCTGACACTAAGTATTTATTCATGAAGATTGTGTTATTGTATTTAAAAATACATCATTGTAAAATGTAGGTGCATTCGTAGTCGAGCGTTAGTACTATCAGAGGTACTAACAAATTTTGTCACAAAAGAAAGCAGTGGAAGTAAGGCGGTAACTTGTAGGCGGAATATGAAAACTCGATACAAAAGAGGAATGGCCTTTGCATTATTGATTATTGTCTCTTATTCCTTTGCAGCGGACGATCCCAGGTATCAACGTCAACAACTTTGCCCCAAAGTTCTGCTGCTGTTCAATGTCACCGCCGCAGGAATAGAAAAAATTGTCCTTACCCCTCTCGAAGAGGCACTGATCTGCGGTGATTCTGGTGTGCAGGAGTGGCAAAACATTCCATCCGAACAAACAACTCTTCATCTCCAAGCAGTCTTACAAGGGAGAGGTTATTACCATGTCAGCGCAAAAGAAGAACAAAAGATATTAAAAGTCTATGTCGGCTCCTTGAGTTATGTGAATATTATTTTAATAAAGGGTTTTACCTCCGATCTTTTACTTGATCGCTTAATGCACTCTTCTGCCAAATGGATAGGTGAAATTCTAACACCTCATTTGCTTGATCAAATCCAAACACAGATTCAGCAACAATTATGGAGAGAGGGATATGCCTGTACTACTTTTAGCATAGAAGCGAATGCTGATACAGGAACTGTCACCATCAATATAGTAAATGCAGAGAAGCTTAAAATTCTCTCTGTCACCGAAGAAAATCCTATCCCTGGAATGAGTCCAAAGGTGATGAGTAGATACCACGCTTTTCATTTAGGCGATGTTTTTAAAAGTGATCTGCAGGAGTTAACCACCAGGAGAATGGTGTCTGATGGTATCGTTCAGAGTGCTCGTTATACCGTAGATTGCAGTGGTCTAGCAGGAGATAAAGGTGTCGTCATTAAACATCATTATACAATAGGAAAACCCCGTTTAGTGACTGCAGACCTGGGGGCCAGCAACGAGAAATATATTTTTTTACGTCTTAATTGGAAGAACGTTCGCCTTGGAGCACATGGTTCTTCTGTGAGAGCAGGATTACTGACTTCAACTACAGAACAGCGTCTTGAAGCTGAGGGCAACTGGTTTCCTACTACTGATTATCCTCGCCTCTATATTCGTCCAAATCTCAACTTGGGATGGGAAAGAGAAAAGCTTTACAAAACCGCTTCCCAACAAATTAAGTTGGGAACGGGGGCCTCTTGGGATTTTTTACATGCCAATTTACAATTAAATGCGGGGCCTGTGTTTAACCGCCAATTGACCTATCGTGGGGTTGGCCCACAGGAATCTAATTTTTTAACTATCAATGGTTTTGTTGAACTTCTGGGACATGATTTTGAATACTATCGTGCAAGTCCACGCGACGGTTATCTTTTAAACTTTGCTACAACGTTGACCCATAAGAATTTTCTCTCCCCTCTAAGCGCCTATCTTTTTTCTCTCTCTGGTCAATATCTTTATAATTTAACCTCGCCTGTATCTTTAGTTTTCGGGGTAAGAGGAAGGTTTAACACCACCCATATTCCCAAACTAAAAAACCAACAACAGGAGGTTCCGCTTCTCTTTCGCCATTTTCTTGGAGGTATGGATGATTTGCGAGGTTTTTCTCGGAAGCAATTACCCAATGATTCGAAAGGGGCGTTGTCTTCGTTCTTCATTGGATGGGAAATACGTTTAACCTCTTTTTTTTATGAGAAGCTGCAACCATTAGTCTTCCTCGACACTGGGTGGTTAGGTAAAGAATCTTTTAAATTACAGCGAACTCTCTATTGGTCGCCAGGAATAGGATTTCGTTTGGAATCACCCATTGGCACTTTTCGCAGCTTTGCCTCCTATGGACGCATATCCTATGGGACAAGAAATGAAAATGAGTATTTAGGAAAAATGCAATATTACTTAAGTTACGGACAAGAGTTTTAGAAATTAGAACAAGGGGTCTAAAAATGTCACAGGCAAAAGTAATTATAAAAAAAATTTTCAAGTGGACAGGATTTGTCTTTGCTATGATTGTTGTCCTGGTAGCACTGATCACTTTAATGGTTTTTTATTACCCACAGATCGTTGGACATACTTCTATATCTTCTCAAATAGTAAAATCGATCACCCCTGCAGGATATAATACAAAGTGGGAGAAAATTGCTTTAAATTTATCTACATCTTCTTTTTTTGAAAAAAATGCCACTATCGATTTCAGTCACTTTTGTTTTTTTGATCAAAAAAATGTTTTTGAGCTTTGCTTTGAAAAAATACACATTCCCATCTCCATAAAGTTTTATTCTACTCAAATAGATTCCCTTAGCATAGGAGAGGCCCAGGCCTTGGGCGGAAAACTTTTTTATAGAGCGGCAGTAGGACAAAGGGAAGGCAAAAAAATAGAAGAACAAGCAACACCTCCAATATCACAAACTTTGCAAGAGCTAGAATCTTTTTTAGGAAAAGTTACGATTAAGTCCATAAAAGTCATCTTTGATAAGTTTGAAATCGCCTCTGCAGAAGATATCTATAAAGGACATTTGGCAATCAATCTGCAAAAACCTCAAAACCAACCACTCCGTGTAACGATCAAAGGTAGTCATTTGTCAGGGCCAACGTTAAATGGAAACAAGAATGCTTTAAATCTTAATCTATATAGTAATTCTAGTGCAGGAAAGTTTTTTCCCTTGCAGTTGGGGCTTGCGGCCGCAGTATCTGTAAAAAAACAAAAGTTGCAAGCGCAAGCTAAGCTAAGCATAGATCAAAGCACTTTAAGAGGAAGTCTAAAAATAGAGAACAATAATCTTTCTTTGAGAGAATGCAATTTATCTTACGACTATTATGACTTAAAAGATCTTGTCAGTTCTGATAGAGAAATCAAATTAGATTGCAAGATGGTGGCAAAACCCTCTTCTCCTCTCATTCCTGTTATCAATGGAGAACTTTCGTTAGAGACAAGAATAAGATCCATTCCTACAATCTTAGATGGTAGTTTAAGAATACGAGTTCTTCCTTTTAGTAATAATTTCATTCGTGGTGGTGGTTTTTTAAATGCCGATTTTCAAGGATCTTTTCATGAATTCATGAAAGGAGAAGGAGTTAGTGGGTCCGCGAATTTCAATTTACGTTTGCAGGATTTTCAACTTTTCCATAACATTCTTAAAGAACAAAAAATTTTAATTCCAGCAACGGCCATTCTAGTGTTAGTAATTGATTCTCCTTCTTCGTCTGTTACATCGTCCAAAGGTTTGCCAAAGAGGAGCACTGCCATGATGTTATCTTGATCAAGCGGTGGGCGAGAGTCAAAAAAGATTTCAGGTTTAGCAATTGTACCGACTACATTAACCATTCAAAGTATTGCGATAGATAGCATTTTTCTAACTATAGTATGAATAAAAAATGCTAATATGTTTTTTTAATATATCATGCATACCCAATTTGTTTCAATGATGAATTATTTTTAATTTCGAATAACTGATTTATATATCAAGAGGAGGTGGTTATGAAATATTTGATAGCATATATACTGGGTGTACCATTTGGAATACTCGTTTTGATTTGGATTGTAAGTCGTATATTTTAAGCTAATTTTGCTTGGCCGTTTTGTTAGCGGACACTCATCAAAGATTAATTTTATCTGCCTATACGAATAGTTGTAATATTTCCTATTATTCCGAAGACGCTAAGTAGCCAGAGTATGACCACAATAACTACTACCGCATTGAGAATTTTCTTTATTGTAGATTGCATGGGTATGTAGCTGTTAATTACCCACAGAATTACTCCCACAACAACTAAAACAATTACTAATTGTATTAAGGGCATAGTATTTCTCCGTTCAATGAGGTGTTTATTTAGATAAAAAACTCCACATCATAGCGTGAACACAACAATTTTATAACTACTTTTATCTTCATCTTGACTTATGGTTAGGATTGTCCTGATTATTTTCTAAACATACTTCTGGTGGATCTGGCCAATCTAATAAATGCAACGGCCAACAATCAGGCACTCCTGCCAATCACAATTTCAGATTTTACCAAATAATGTCCGTACAATTTCTTCTCCGGTGGCCGGCAATTTTAGCTTTCGTGCTCCTTCTGGCGACAAATGGGCCACTGCATTTTTGATGGCGGTCCAAACAGAAATGCCCAGCACCAACGGTGGTTCACCTGGGCCCTTGCTATTTTTCAAACCACTACTATTGCGGGGATTAGGAAATAATTCTATATTGAAATGTGGAGGAAACTCTTTTATGCCAGGAATTTTATATGTGCTGGTAGTATTGCTCAGAAGAAACCCTTTATCGTTGTAAACCAATTCTTCGATCGTACACCAACCTAGACCCTGTATAAATGCTCCCGCAATTTGTCCTTTGTCAATTTGGCCATTGAGTGGTTCGCCCATATCCATAACGATGTCCGAACTTAAAAATTCTACCTGACCAGTAAAACGGTCCACCTGCACTTCGGAAACTGCGGCCCCTTGGGTATAGTATTGAAATGGATTGCCGATGCCTTTTTCGCGATCAAACCACAATCCAGAATTTTTATAAAAGGCCTGTTCGCCTAGACTAACGCGATTTATCCAGGCCTAATTAAGCAGCTCACTAAAAGTCAGTGTGTTTTCAGGATGGTGACGATGAAATACTCGGCCTCCCTCAAAGATTATCGTATCAATTTCGCGGACCTTATTGACCAGATCGATTTCACCGCTCTCACCAGTAAATATCGCCACCGCACAATGGGCCAGTCGTTCTCGGATACGCTGCGCCGCCAACAAAGCAGCATTACCATTGAGATCAGCACTGGCCGAGGCAGCGGTGGGTGAGGTGTTGTGATTTTTTTCAGTAGAAGTGGGCATTAACATAATGTTAGCGAGCGGAACAGAGAAAACTCCTGCCACCGCCTGTGCTATGCGGGTATTAACGCCCTGACCCATTTCCACGGCCCCGGTTGAAACCTGAATACTACCATCCAGATGCACGTTTACCAACGCACTGCCTTGATTTAAAGTGCGGTTGGTGAAAGAGATACCAAACTTGATGGGAACCAATGATATACCCCGTAGATGGAGGCGAGAATTTTTATTAAAATGTTCAATCGCTGACCTGCGATTCTGATATTGAGAGAGTTCAATAGTACGAGCGATTATTTCTGGGAGAAGGTTATTGCAAAAAGTCTGTGAATAGGGAGTGATATTACGTGGAGAGGGGCCATATAAATTGAGTTGACGAATTACTAGCGGGTCTTGGTGCAAAAAAATAGCAATATCTTCGATCGCCTGTTCGATAGTGCCTACTCCCTTAGGAGCACCGAAAGCGCGAAAGGCAGTGTTCGGTGCCAAATTAGTTCTCAATGCTCGGCCAGTAATCCGGACATTTTCTAAGAAATAAGCATTGTCAGCATGAAGCATCGCCCTTTCAAGCACCGCCGTGGATAGGTCGGCATAAGCGCCACCGTTGGCCTTAAGATCTACTTCATAGGCCAAAATCCGCCCTTCTGAGGTGAAACCCACTTTGTAGTGATTAGTAAAGGGGTGTCGTTTTCCAGTACAAAGTATATCGTTGTCTCGATCCAGCACAATTCTCGCTGGACGTTTCGTTTTGTATGCTACCAGCGCAACCATTTGGGCAAAGGGGGCATTTTGAGTTTCTTTGCCACCAAAGCCGCCACCGATCCTTTTGACAACACATACCACTTGGCCTTGTTTAATTCCAAGCATGGCGGCGATATCGTGCTGAACTTCGCTGGGATGTTGAGTGGAAGCATGTATTTCCAGGCAATCACCATCGATGGGGTAGGCAATTGCCGTTTGAGTTTCGAAATAGTAATGTTCTTGTCCATTACACTGAAATACTCCTTCAATCACATGTTGTGATTGTTGAAAGGCCGTCTCAACATTGCCACGTTCAATTTTTCTAGGTGGTATATATAGCGCATTATTTTTAATGGCGTCTTCAATACTGAGTATTGGTGGTAGTTCTTCAATATCAATTTTTACCAGTTCTTTTGCGGCCCTCAACACCTGTCGGTCGCTTGCTGCAATCACCACAATTGGCATGCCAATGTAGGTAACCTGTTTTTCTGCCAGCAAGGGTGCATCACAAATAATGCCGCCAAAAAGGTTGTGTGATAAATCTTTGGCGGTATAACAGGCGACCACATCAGAAAGTGCACTTAATTTGCTGGTATCAATTTTTCTAATATTTCCCAACGCTACCGTGCTGCCAACAAAGTCAACGAATAATTCGTTGGGTAATACGGGACGATCATCGACAAAGATTGCTTCTCCGCTAACGTGGGCATAAGCGCTATTTTGCATAATGGTTGTATCATTGTTCATCCGTTGGCCTCCATTTCGATGTAAAGCTTTTTAAAAAGATTAGTAATAAGCATTTCACGATATTGCTTACTACCACGAACATCGGATAAAGGAGTATAAGTCTGCAACGCACACTTGGTCGCATGCTCTATATTCGCAATCGAGAATTCTTTACCTTGCATGAATTTTTCCACTGCGGGCAGGCGCTTAACAAACGCCGCTACTCCACCGAAGGCAACTTTAAAGTTAGTGATCATATTTTTTTGTTTTTCGACTAGAAAGGCGGCACTGACGGTAGCAATGTTCATATACATTCGTCGAGAAACCTTATATAAAATTAAGTGTGCATCACTTTTCGGTTTAGCGAAGCTCACTTTACTTATAATTTCATCTGCTTTTAGCGCCGTCTTTTTATAATCTAGAAAATAGTGGTTGATATTTAATCGGCGATTGCCATTTATTCCAACGATTTCAATGTCAGCATCCAGTACACTAAGGAAAGGAAGCGTATCACTACTTGGAGAAGCATTCGCAATATTACCAACCAGTGTCGCCGAGTTTTTAATTTGCGCTGCAGCAAAAAATTTCATGAATTTACCGATGGATGGGATATGCTGGACGCAAAATGTCTCAAATTGGGAGAGAGAAACATTGGCGCAAACTTCTACCACATCATCGTTTATCCCTATGGTATCAATATTTGGAATACGCGCTAAGCTAATGAACTTTCGGTTTTGGGAATACCCCTTATTTAAACTGACGCCGATATCGGTAGCGCCCGCAACCATCACCGCTTGGTTATGGTCAGCTTTTGTCTGCAGTAGATTTTCCCAGCTGGTGGGCATATAAATAAAGGTGTTGTCGTTTTTAATCGCTAGCGGATCTAGTGATATCTTGGCCAATTCGCTTTTCATTGCAGGAATATTCCAATAGTAATCGAGCTTATTAACCTGACCAGCATCAATGGCCAAAGCTGCACGGAGAATGCCATCATAACCAGTACAGCGACAAAGATTACCGGTTAAACCGGAGCGGAATTGTTCTTCGGTTGGTCGGGCATGTTGTTCAAAAATAGCAGTAATCGCCATAACAATCCCTGGCGTACAATAACCGCACTGAGCGCCGCCATGGCGAGCAACACTTAATTGGATGGGATTTAATTCATTGTTTTTTTTCAGTCCTTCCACTGTTACTACATGCTTACCGTCGAGATTGAACAAAGGAAGTATACATGAATTGCGAGGTTCATATTTTAATTGCCCACTTGCTATGGGTATACCTAACATAACCGTGCAAGCACCACAATCACCTTCCGCACAGACAACTTTTGTACCGGTAAGCAGACGTTTTTTTCGTAGCCATTCAGCAAGCATTAAAAATGCATCATTACCCTTGATCTCATTCCGTTCTCCGTTAACATAAAAAATGATTACCTCTCTCATTTGTATCACTCCATTTTTATTTCTTTCAGGTACTATTAGCTTGCCAACTAATCAGTCTTAACGATAATTCGTAGATTTATAAAATTACTGTACTAATTTGTCAACAAGCATTGGCACAGGGAGAATCTAACGCTATGGATTTGCAATGTTATTGATTTGTAGAAATCGCATGGTGCATGGATAGTTGCTTTAAAATTATTTCTTTTACCAAACTACGAGTAATTTCTCCAACTGCTTGCATACGTTCAATTAAAATTTTTTCAACTTCACATTCTTTTTGAGGATAATTTTTCTCCAAAAATTTTTGAGTATCAAACGCTGGTTCACTTACCGAGAAAGAGTAATTAGGGTCTTTTACGTATTTGCTGGGAAAAGCAGTTCTGATTACTAAATCAACTGCATTTCCTTTCTCATACGCCTCCTTACTTATAATTTGGCGGGCCCAATTTAAAAAAGAGATTTGCTGAAATTTTTGCTCATCACTATTTCTATTTCTATTTCTATTGCTATTGCTATTGCTATTGCTAGCTAGAGCGTGGAGTAATGGATGATTAAATTCATGTGCTAAAGAATATTTCTTTAAAGCATGGAATAGATAGTTTTCCAATATTAGATGATGATTGGAGATAATAGTTATTTGGTCTGCGATTTTTTGGGATAGATTAAAGAGATTTAACGCAAGAATTTTTAGGGCACTAACCCCGGGAAGAAGAGAGGCATGATATGGTTGCGCCAAATCCTGGAGATAGTGTAGTGCCCAACCCCAGAAGCGTAGTCCCCAGTAAAAGTGCCGACGCTCAAAAGCAAAGTTAGCAAGTGTAGCAAATAGTTTAATCCGATATTCAACCAAGCTATGCTGAGTGTATTTGGCGGCCGCAAGATTAACAATCCAGTTTTGATGAAAAAACCCCATATGAAAAGGCGCTTGGTCACCGTATAGCAATTTGCTGTTACCGAACGGTTGTTGGCCAAGGCCATAGCGCTTACTAAAATCGGTGTTGCTCTCATTAAAGAGACCAACATCCATTCCATAATCGGGTTCATTCGAAGCGGTACTGATTATATCTAGCGCTGGTAGTAGTTCCCCTTCATTCACTCTTTCAAATTGCAAATCTTCTACCGGAATTATTGATATCTCTTTAGAGCTGATGGTTGGGCCATTGGAATGAGAACGATCAGCGGTCAACTGCATAAAAAGGGGAAATGTTAATTGGGGATTCACCCTTATTCCGTATAAGAACTCTTTAACCAATTGTGAGTGCGGTCGGTTTGTATTGAATTTGAATTTAAATTTTATATCTTCAGGGGTAGGTGGGTAGTTTGGAACATTTATTTTTGCCCAATTTTCAACTTCTTCTAGAATGATTGGCAAATGCGCTTGCTCTTTTTCAAGAAAAGAATTTAGTGATTCAGTTGCAACATCAATATTAGCAATTGCAACTTCATCTTTTAAAGCAAGATAAGTAATTTCTGTATGATTATCCCAAGCGTTGCTACTAACCGTAAAAAGTATAGCAAATAGCATAGAAAAAATTATAGAGCAAAAAGCAAAAATAAAAGTGAACAGTATGGAAGATATCTTTTTTTTAACAAAAACATTCATCTTTAATTTCCTCCTTGTTATCTATTTATTTATTATGAAGCATGAACGATATTGATCCTATTGCAGTGTGGCCTCCAGGTCCAGAATATTCTATATCTTGTAATTAATCATCAGTTAGGGATGTTCTAATCATTAAAAAAGCAAATAAACCGTGTTTGCTTAAGTAAAGTGCTTAAGTGTTATCTTCCATGGACAATGTTTCATTTTTATTTTGGTATCTATTAATAAAACACATTTATAATTTTGCGGTTGCCCCTATTGCATAATCCCCTACTTAATCTTTTTAAGGAAAGGAATACTTGATGAATTCCTACGTTATATCTGATCAGCACTTTTCGATTTTTATGGAGAATTTGATTAAAAGTGCTACGGTTATTGCTCCAGTTGCCAAAAGGATAGCTTTCGATTTTGAAAGACTAACCGACTTTAAAGAATTAAGACTCGACTATGATGTAACACTTCTTCCTCCCAAAAAGGCCTTCTTTCCACCCTACCAAACCATTTTGAAATTTAACGAGGATCGATATCAAGAGAATATCAATCCTGTTAAAAAAATATTATTTGGTGTTCATTTTTATGATATCAAGGCCCTTGATATGACTGATCTTTTATTTAGTGAAAACAATTATGATGCTCATTATATGTCGAATAGAAATGCCACCACCATAGTTGGGTCCAGTATCCAAAAAATATCACCGCGGGCCTTTTTTTCTTCTATCTGTTTCAGTGTTGAACCTAAAGGACATGATGCTTTTTTGACCAAATTAAAAACAGGATATTTGTTTGAAGTATTTTCTTCCAAGGGGGAGGAACTTCTTTTATATGGGACATTTAGCAAAGCATCTGACGAAATAAAAGAGGAAGGAATAAAAGTCAATGAAAGCGTTTTAAATAAATGTCCACAGAGTCTCAATTATTCATCAGAGCAGATAGCATCAAAAGTGCGCGGAGAATTTGATAATGAAAAGTTCTGGAAAGATGCCTCTGATTTTTGTTTTTCTTGCGGTTCATGCAATACCACCTGTCCCACTTGCTACTGTTTTGACGTAGTTGATACTTGGAATGTAGATCAGCATTCCGGTTCACGTACACGCTTATGGGATGCTTGTTTAACCAAGGAGTTTGCAGAAATTACGGTGGGCAGCGCTAGCACGGGATCTAGCACTGGACCTAGCGCAGGAAAAAGAACATTTGAAAATTTCAGAGAACATCGTTTCCAACGTTTCCGTCACCGTTTTATGAGAAAAGCAGCTTACTTGAATGAAAAGCTTGGTGGTACCCTCGCCTGCGTAGGATGTGGGCGCTGTTGTAGCGCATGCACGGTGGATATAGCTGATCCTTCACGAGTAATTAACAAAGTAATGGAGGTGTAACTTGATTACGGATATAAAAACCAAGAGCATATATGCCCCACAGAAGGCGCAGATTGTAAGAGCGATAGATGCAACTATGCGAGAGCGACACTTTACTTTAAAACTTACTGATGGAAAAAAAATGGCATTTGGGCCAGGACAAATTTTAGAGGTGTCTCTCTTTGGATATGGTGAGATCCCTATAGGATTTGCTAGTTCTCCAACTAGAGAACGTACCTTTGATATTGTGGTACGAACTGTGGGAAGAGTATCGACAGCTATTAATAAACTAGAAGTGGGTGACTACTTATTTGTTCGTGGCCCTTTAGGGAGAGGCCTTGATCTAAATAAACTTAGAGGGAACAATATTTTGATTGTAGCTGGAGGAATAGGTCTATGTCCCACTAGAAGTTTCATACAATATATTATGGATCGAAGATCAGAGTTTAAAAATTTTACCATATTTTACGGTGCACAAATTCCATCAGCACAAATATTCAAAGATGACATTAATATCTGGCGTAAGTCAGAAGCGGTTCGCTACTTAGAGACAGTAGATAGAGTTGGTAATGATGATGGTGAGTGGAAGGGAAACGTTGGTGTG
>JADGBS010000104.1:0-8663 GCA_015231325.1 Oligoflexia bacterium
TCATTCTTCCAAACTCTGGAGACTAACCAGTTAATAATTACTACAATCTTTTCGTCAGGTATATGTTTTTTTCTTGAAGTGTAAAATATAAGTGTAAAATATAAGTGTAAAATATAATTTTAGGCCGATATTCCGGCCAACATGGGCAATTTTAGTAAAATAGAGAGAGACAATTTTCACTCAATCCAAATCGAACTAAATTTTCTAAACATTTTCTCAAAACATAGTATAATTTCAATATAACATCATAACATTGATAATACCTTAAGCAATTACCCATGTTGAACATAGGTAATATATAAAATTCAAGAACATTTCGTTTTTTCAAGAGGGGAATAATTTATGGGAGAAAAGAATCGTGTAACAATTGACAAAGATCTTAAGGATTTAATCCCCCGCTACCTTGAAAATCGCAATAAAGACATTATTAAAATTAAAGAAGCTCTCGCCCAAAATGACATCAAAAAAATTGGCGTAGTTGGACACCAATTGGCCGGAAACGCTGGAAGTTATGGTTTTGATCAATTAGGAAATATAGGCAAGCGAATGGAGAATGCTGCTAATGCTCAGAATATCGAAGAAATTACTAAGTGCTTACAGGAAATAGAAAGCTATATGCAAAACCTAGAAGTAATATTTGAATAATAATAGCTAACCTTTAGTTATTGTCACAAATATGAGCATATGTCCAATAATTAAGTACTTGAGCAAGAAAGGGTCAACCACATGTCTTTAAGAGATAAAATCTGCTTACTCATTGACGATGACGATGATTTTCGCATGATCGTACGCAGGATTTTGGAAAATCTTGGAATGAGCGTCAAAGAGGCCAGCACCGTACACATTGCTTTTAAAATTATTGAAAATTGGATTCCACACCTTATAATTTTAGACCTCAATTTAGATAAGGTAGATGGATTCACCTTTATCGAACAAAAAAACGCCAACCCTAAAATCGCTAATATTCCTATAGTCGTATGCTCAGCTCATAGCTTGAAAAAAAACGTATTAAAAGTCACTCAACTGGGCGCCAGTGGCTTTATCGCCAAGCCAATTAAACAATCACTACTGATCCAAAAAATTCGCCAAGTGCTACGTTCAAAAGAAGTAGAATCGTATATATTTAGAGACAGTGATAATACTGTCATTAACATCAAAACCAAATCGGATTTAGTCAAAATCAATGAGAATTTTTGTGTTTTAACTTCAGGAGTAAAATTTAACGAACCTATCAAAATACAAATAGAAAGTAATCTTTTTAAGAAATTTGATATTAATTGCAACGCCATAGAATCGATCGGTCCAAGTAGAATTCTTAATCCTGGTGAATATGAGACAACATTCACAATGCTCGGAATATCCGATAAATCCGCACAAAACATTCGCACATTGCGTAATAATTGGATAAATAATGAAGGATAAAGCAACGTCAAAAAGTAACGAAAAAGGGTCTGAGCAAGAAAATGAAAGTACAGAAAATCTGAAGATTGTTTATAGCTTGGATGATGATGAAGACTTCAATACTATTTTAGTACACTCTTTGAAAAAAATAGGCATCTATTGTATCGCTAAAACCGATCCAAAAGATTTTTTTCTTGATTTTGTCAAGGGTCCCCCCGCCCTATGCATACTCGATCTTAATATCGGAAAATATAAAAGCGGAGGACTCACTATTTTGCGACTAATCCGCGAGCGTTTTGGCTTTGCCTTTCCGGTTATAATGTTTTCTCAAACGAGGGAAACAGATAGCATCAACCTCGCCCTAGAAATGGGCGCAAATGATTACTTAACAAAACCCCTTGATGAATTTAGTTTGCACTCTAAAATTGATCATTTTTTAAAACTAGGAGTGCAAGATAAGCAAAAATTTGCCAGAGTGCCTGAAAAATTTTCCAACAGTTCTATCTTTTTCAACCTTACACTAAAAAGCATCAACGAATACGGAATTTATATTAGTACAAAATTCTTCTGTGCTAAAAAAACCCCTCTATGGATCAGTGGTGAAATTTTAAAAGAAATAACCCAAAGCACTACCCCTATACTTATGTCAGTCTCCAACGTATCAGCGTTGGCCGACGGTACCTATGGACTTTTTCTAGAATTTGGCCAAGAGAACCAAGGCATATCTTCGAAAGCAAGAACATGGATTATTAATAAAAATAAAAAAATGGAAAAAGAAAGCGGTAAAAGAGGTGCAGTTATAGGTGTAGATGCAGATACGACATCTAGCAAAACTACACCCGCCAGCACTACATCAGACAATGAAACATCAGAAGATATAGTACTGGAAGATATCGGAAATGAGGAAAGATAGTGAACTGGATGCCATACTGACTAAACGCAACGTTGGCCTATACGTAACATTAACTTTATTTACTTTTGTCCAATTTGTTTGCGGTGAAAATTAGAAAGCGCAAATGATCCTCGATGCCAATCCGGATTGTACCATTTGCAGTTTAGGGAAATCTCCTTCATTTGAGCACTCTTCGACGGATTTAAATCCGTGCCAGAATATTTTTTAGAAGCAAAAGCAAAACTCCAATACGCACCAGGATAAATAATAATTGGCGCACTAAAAGATTCTACAATGGGAAAGGCTGCGCGCAAGTTATCATAAATTTTCTTTAAACCATACTCATCCAAAAAAGGATTTTCGGTTTGCGCCAACATAATTCCATCAGCACTAAGCGCACGATTTATCGCTTTATAAAAACGATCAGTGAAAAGCCCTTCCGCCATTTCTTCGGGATCAGTAGAATCAATAATAACGATATCATAACTAGCGGGAGCTATCTCTTCTTGAATATACTTTATGCCATCCTTGGGTAAAATTTGTACGCGAGGGTCATCAAGTCCGCTAGTACAGTGAGGAAAGTATTGCCTGGAAACGGCAACAACCCGCTCATCAATTTCCACCAAATGAATAGCTTTGATATTTGAATATTTTACAAATTCTCTAACCACCCCACCATCGCCACCACCAATAATTAATACTCGCTGATCACTTCTAGCAACTGCATAAGAAACATGCGCAAGTACCTCATGGTAAACAAACTCATCCAAATCACTGACCATAGTCTTGCCATTGAGAGTAAGGAGCTTACCTATCGATTCAGTTTGATAAACATCAATTTTTTGAAATGGTGTCTCTTCCGAATGCAATACTTCCTTGATTTTTGTCGTAAAGCCTAGACTTTTATAATAGAAATATTCAGTAAAAAATTGCGGCTTCCCGCTGTTTTCATTATTTTCCATATTTTCTCCATATTCGCTTTGTGGCCCTGCACTACTCACTTGATAAGAAATGACACCTGGACATTATACCCAATTATTCTACTATCACCAACTTACTTTTCTCGCTGGCAATAACCGTAATTGATTCTTCCCCCGCAAAAGTGGCCAATACCGTTTGAAAAGGCAGGCACTCCTCAGTCCTCGCTCCGCGAGTAATTAGTACTCTTCCTCCAAGACAAATAAAAGTAACAGCTCGTCGACACTTTCTCTTAAAGAGAGAAAATATAAACTTATCACCTCTACGAAATAGATAATTACTTACTTTAAATTCAGGATGCTCAAACAATTTACGTTCAGCGACATAGGTATCTCCGTTCATCTGCATATAGATGGGTCGCCAAATATTTTTTTGTGATAATTTTACTAATTCTTGATTGAATTTTTTGTCAAAATTGATACATTGCAATGCTTGTTTGATATGTAATTCCCGTTTATCGGACCGCTCCCAATCCCATAAACGATAAGTTATCCCTGATGATTGCTGGACCTCCAAAAGTAAAATTCCCGCCCCCAAAGCATGCACCGTCCCGGCAGGTACAACCCAAAAATCACCTACTTCTGCCGGATAAAAATTAAGCAAATAATCTGGAGCAACTTGCTTTGGATTTTCCAATGCAAATAGCATGTCATCACTAGTAACCCCCGGACGCAAACCTAAATAAACTCCAGGAATGCCACCATCACCCCTATCACTTTTACTCTCATCAACCGACAAAATTAACCAACATTCACTCTTTGCTCTAAGATGAGCATACTTGTCGCAATTTGTTAATTCTAAATATTTCTCTGTAGGGTGGACTTGCACTGAAAGATTTCTCGCTGCATCAATATACTTGATAATGTAGGGACAGGCTTCTCCTTCGCCCCAAAAATTATAACGCGGATTTGGCAAGACATTATTCAAAAAGTTGGTTTCTATAAATTTAGAAATCGGCATTTCTTTATAATAACAACTTCCTTCCGCCAAATCGGCCAATTCCCAACGCTCGCCGATAGGCAACCCGCTTTTGTGAATATTGTGAAGATTTTGAATATTTTGAATATTTTGAATATTTTGTGAGTTCTGTGTATTTTCTGTACCTTGTGTGTTTGATAAATTAGATATACCTGAGTCATATTCTCCGAGAAAACTACCTCCCCAGACTTTCTCCACTGCATGTGGATTTAATTTTAAAAGTTCCAAAGAATCTATGTCTGTCGTTGCATTTTTATTTTCATGCTCCGTCATAATTAATCCCAATTTTTTGTTTTAATATCATTTTTTATCTCTTACTATTTTATCTATACACATGAAATACATAGCGCACCTAAAACAGAAGAATTCGCTGAATTCGTGTACGTGTATATAACAGGGGAGGGAGCTTGTCTAATCAAAATAATTTACAAAATGAATATCCAGATGGTCAAATCAAAGATCAGAGTAATTTTCACAGTACCCCTAACGATGATGAAAAACGGCCTCAGGTCATCCCTCAAACTATCCCTCAAACTATCCCTCAAAATGCCGCGCTCACCGAATCCCATGAACCTAAAATAGCTATTGATGATATAGGTGGCCGTGGTCCATTGGGAAAAGTAGTGGAAAAGCACGTTTGGAACGACTCTCTTTTACGAGAAATTAAAGGACATCATGGCCCAAAGATTTGGGCCGTAGGTGGTGGTAAAGGTGGCGTCGGAAAAAGTTTGGTCACCGCTAATGTCGCAATCTGTCTGGCACTTATGGGACATAAAGTTGTAACTATAGACTTAGATTTAGGGGGGGCCAATTTACATACTTGCCTTGGGGTTTCAATTCCAGAAGTAACTATTTCCGATTATTTGACTAAAAAAATAAGAAACATTGAAGAACTCTTAACGAAAACTCCGATTCCAAATTTGTCTCTAATCAGTGGGGCACAAGATGATTTGGGTATTGCAAATCTCAAGGCCATGCATAAAAACAAACTTCTTTCCAAATTAAATACCTTAAATGCACAATATATTCTTTTTGACCTAGGAGCAGGTACTGCCACCAACACCTTGGATTTTTTTATTTCTTCTGATCAAGGAATTCTAACTGTTCTCCCAGAGCCAACCTCCATAGAAAATACCTACCGATTTATTCGTTCGGTCTACTATCACCGCTTAAAAATGGTTGAAGATTTGTTGGATATTCGACCACTCATTGATGAGGTAATGAATGCCAAACTCACTGGACCGAAAAATATTCCTACCGATTTGGTACAAAAAGTAATTGAATTAGATCAAGTACGAGGAATGAAACTAAAGGCCGAAATCTCAAAATTTAGGCCCAAACTAATAATGAACCAAGTTAGAACACAAGCGGACATTGATATCGGCTTCTCTATTAAAGCGATTTGTAAACGATATTTCGGGATAGAACTGGACTATGTTGGTTATCTAGATTACGATGCTGTAGTGTGGCAAAGCATAAAAAAACGCAGACCATTGCTGATGGAATTCCCTAGTTCGCGTTTAGTAACCAACTTTGACCGGATAGTACATCGTTTATTAAAATTTAACAGCTAGATTCGCAAGGTCCACGTTGACTAGACTAAGCGGAAGCATAACTTTGTCGAGGAGACAATTACCCGGGTAACCGGCGAACGAGAGGTAACTCTCAGCATTTGAGTGCTCTTTGATTCCGATGCGGCATATTCATCTCCCCAGGCCATAAAGGGACTGGTTTCCGAAGGAGTATTTGATGAACCACCGAAGAACAGAAGATGGCCATAATTCCGATCTAAAAAATTACTACGAAATTTTAGAAATTGACTACGACGCCAGCCAAGAACAAATTTACGAGGGGTACGTTCGCGCAAAAAACACCTACTCTGGGGATGGTCTAGCTTTGTATTCAGTCATGACCAAAGAAGAATGTGACACCCTATACGAAATGATTGAAGCTGCATATTCCGTATTAAGCGTTCCTCATAAGCGTAAAGAATATGATTTGGTAAAGGGAATATTTAGTTTAAGGGAACAAAAATACCAGGCGACCACACAGGCATCCACACAAGCGTCCGCGGCCACACCTGAATCAGATTCATCTTCTCTTCATTATCCAGACCACAACCATACACATAATTTCGAACATTTTCACGGCGGTGAAGATTCTAGATATTTTTTAGACGAAATAAATGGACTCGAGCACAATTTAGCTGTGGGCAGTCTCCATGGTCCCCATAAAAAAATCGATTCCCCCCCTAAATCTAATAAAGATTTCCAAAAAGACTTTCAAATCAATCGCCATGAAGCTGATGTATCTCGCTTGTCAGCTCCCAAACGCTTCGGACTCAACTACACTCCTGATCCTCAATTCGATCAAGAAATAGAGAGTGTTACAAAATTTACAGGGCCACTACTAAAAAAAATAAGAGAATATAAAAATGTCTCGATTGAGAGAATGTGTGATTTAACTAAAATTTCTCGCACATATATCAAGGGGATAGAAGAAGAAAATATCAGCAAACTCCCCGCCCTCACCTACGTCAGGGGTTTTGTCTATCAGTACGCTAAGTGTCTGAGACTCGACCCTAACATCGTGGCAACTTCATATATAAATAATATAAAAGAGCTCAAGAAGAATGCCTAACCCACCGATAAAGGACAATGTAGAAAACAACGTAAGAGACAATGAGGTCAACAAGGATGGTGGCGAAGATGAGGAAGGAACTACCACTGTCATAAAAATAGAAGAAGCAGACATACACTCTTATCGCCGGTTAGACCAACTCTTGGCAGATAAACTTAACTTAAGTCGCTCTTTTGTAAAAAAAATTTTTGAGGCAAAACATATCGAAGTTACTAGGTCAAAGTCAGGGTCTTCCAATTTCGCAAACATTACCTTGTCCCTAAGTAAAATTCCTGCTGCTGGTACAGTATTAGAAATATTAGTTCCCTCACCAATCCCTTGCGAAGCAGGTCCGGAAAACATCCCTTTAGACATCCTCTATGAAGATGAACACCTTTTGATTATCAATAAACCCGCAGGAATGGTAGTTCATCCCGCACCTGGCCATTATCGTGGAACGTTGGTTAACGCCCTACTCCATCACTGTCCCCAGCTAAGTGGCATTGGCGGTGTTACTCGTCCAGGAATTGTCCACCGTCTAGATATTGGGACTACTGGCGTAATGGTTGCAGCAAAAACCGCAATCGCACACGAAGAGCTGATCTGCATGTTTGCACAACATCAGGTAGAAAAAATCTATGAAGCAATTGTGCTCACTAGTGTGCACACTACTAACGAAAGCGCCAAAAATGGTGAAACCTCCGAAGCTTGTACCCCCCTAGGCAAAAGCAGTCAAGGAAAAATCGTCACACAAATTGGTCGTCACCCGCAGAATCGGCTAAAAATGGCCGTACTCAAATCGGAGCATGCTACCCAAAAAGGAAAAGAGGCAATAACTAATTATCAGGTAATTACAAAATTTAGCGGACAGCTTTATCATCTGCAGTTGCGAATAGAGACTGGCCGCACCCATCAAATTAGAGTACATTTAAGTTCGGTGCTGAAAGCACCCATTTTGATGGATGCCTTGTATGGCAAACCTCAGGATCAGTTGGAACGTCTTCGAACCAATGCTCTTAAGGCCAATGCAGTAAATGTCCCTGCAATTATCGAGCTTTTGCAAGACTATCCTTATCCATTGCTGCATTCCAGGACTTTGGGACTGACGCATCCAATTACGAAAAAATATCTGCAGGTAAAAGCGGCCTATCCGTCAATTTTTTCCCGTCTGTTAGTCGAGCTAGGGTCTTCTGTTGTTTTAGCTTAATTTTAATTTAGTTTAATTTGGTTTAATTTTAGGAGGTATAAATGATTTTAGTAACTGGAGCTGCTGGATATATAGGATCTCATACATTGGCCTTGATTAAAGAACGTGGGCGAGCGGTAGTGGCATTAGACAATCTATACTCCGGTCACCGCTGGGCAGTCCCTCCTGAGGTAGAATTAGTGGTGGCCAACTGCGGAAACCCTACAGTGGTGGGGGCCTTAATAGAGCGACTCAAAATTCAATCGATAATTCATTTTGCCGCACATCTCGAGGTTGAAGAGTCTACTCGGCTTCCTCTCAAATACTACGGTAATAATTTTATCAATACGATGAATTTGATAGAAACTGCTGCCGAGCATGGAGTTAAAAATTTTATTTTTTCCTCCACGTGCTCAGTTTATGGAACTCCGGCAAAAGTTCCCGTCGATGAAAACTGTCCGCTGAACCCCATTAGCCCATATGGCAAAAGCAAAGTGATGGTAGAGTGGTTGCTACAAGACATATTGCAAACCAAAAAATATCCAATGAAACATGTAATCCTTCGCTATTTCAATGTAGCAGGAGCAAAGATCGATGACAAACAGCGTC
>JADGBS010000104.1:8680-10747 GCA_015231325.1 Oligoflexia bacterium
AACTCCCCGTGCTACCCAACTGATTAAAGTAGCAGCAGAAGTCGCTACTGGAAAAAGAGAAAAGCTGATGATCTATGGGACAGATTATCCCACCCCCGATGGTACTTGCATTCGCGACTATATTCACGTCAACGACTTAGCAGAAGCACATCTTTTGGCACTACGATATTTAGAAAGCGGTGGTAATTCCGACATATTCAATTGTGGTTACGGATATGGTTTCTCAGTCAAGGAAGTTGTCGCCAAAATGAATGCCGTTTCTGGAGCTGATATAAAACTTGAATATACATCCAGGAGGGCGGGCGACGCTGTCTCTATTTTTGCAAATCCTTCCAAAATTAAGCGCGTTCTCGGATGGGAACCGAAATACGCTGATCTCACAACCATCTGTGAGAGCAGTTATCTTTGGGAAGAAATGTATGAAGAGATTTATCAAATATCCAGCAAAAATGCTCACCGACCATCCCTTCATAACAGTGAATACACTAATTAATAATAATTACTAATTTATACTTAATCATTAATTAATAATTATTAATACATTAGCATCCAAATTCACACAAGAAACCATAAGTTCACAGGAGGTAACGCCTTTGCTTAATCAAAATTACTTTGAGCACTTTTCATATCAAAACTACATCTTTGATTGCGATGGAGTAATTTTGGACTCCAATAATATCAAAAGCGAGGTCTTTTACCAACTAGCTCTTCCCTACGGAAAAGATATCGCAGAAACATTCGTCGATTATCACCAGCGTAATGGAGGTATCTCCCGTTTTGAAAAATTCAAGTATTTATTTGAGGATATGTTGAAAATAAAGGGCGCAGATTTCAATCACCTTTTAAGAGATTTTTCTGCAATGACACTTGAAAGAATAAAAATTGCCAACGAAATTCCAGGTGTCCAAGAGTTTATAAAAAAACTCCCTCCAGAGAGCAAAAAATTTGTTGTGTCTGGAGGAGCGGAGGAAGATTTAAAAATTATTTTTCAATACAAAAAATTTGACGTTCTCTTTGATGGAATATTCGGTAGTCCTCGTGATAAGTACCAAATTGTAAAAAAAATAAAAAATGATTTTCAAACAGGGGAGAGTTTTTTATATTTTGGAGATAGTATACTGGACTACGAAGTAGCAAGTTTTTATAACATGGATTTTGTATTCATTTACGAGTCAACCGCGCCTGATGACTTCAAAAAACGGCTATCTGCAGGGAATGAAAGGAATGAAGGGACGAGCGTGAAATTTATCCGCAATTTTTTACAGGTGAATCCTTGATTATGCGTCCTTAATTCTGTCATGATCGGCAACATCATCATCGTGATTAATAAAGGCCTCAATAAGGCAACACTCTTTATTATTCTCTTCTAATGCACTGATCAATATTCGCTCGAAAGATTTCACATCCTCACAATATCTAATATTTACTGGTAATCCTGCACAAACTTTTGAAAAAACAACATCATGTGGAGACTCCACCATTGGATTTAAAAATCCGTCATATTTTTTCAAAGGAAGAGTAGCAAAAAGACCACCCCTTTGATTATTAATAACAATAATTTTAATATTATCTTCCTTACGTAAATAAAGAAGTGCCGCAAAATCATGCATAAAAGAGACATCACCCAATACCAAAATGACTCTACCGCCAACAGCATGGTAGTAACCACGAGCAGTGGACACAAAACCTTCGATTCCACTTACCCCTCTGTGGGTAACAATCTTTGCGCCTATGGTATTGTTACTAAAGTAATACTGATCAAATGCCCTAATGGGAGTGCTATTCCCTAAGATCACAACGTCATTCTGTTTTATTTTTCCAGCGATTACATTAGCGATTGTATTAACAATACTGCTATGACAAAGTACCTTATGTACATTAACATTGACCTGTTCAGCAATCTTTCTATTAATTGCAAGGATTTTTTTTGATACTTTTAATACATTTGTGGTGGTGTTAACGGTAGTTATAGGTTGTCGTTCCATCATTGGTCGAATCTGTTCACAAAATTCTGATACTTTCAGGGGAATACGCTCGATTACTCTTGATGCCTGATCTTTATTTTCT
>JADGBS010000104.1:10832-12047 GCA_015231325.1 Oligoflexia bacterium
TGAAGTATCAGATCAGGCCGATACTCCTTAAAAATAAGATCCATAACTGCGGGGTGATCCATATATATCAAATGACCATATTCTCTTTCATAGCTGAAACGATATTTTAACGATGAAGAAATATCTATAAAAATTGGCATTGGTAGCTCTTGAAGAAAAGAGGCAATCAACTCCATTTTGTCATCAGATATCTCTTCATTTTCCAATTGTCCAACTACTACTAATGGCCGTTCTGATTTTATCAGTTTAGCAAAAAAAACAGAAAGGTCCACGGCCACGTTGAAAGACGCTTTGATAGAAGTAATACTTCCTAAAAATGGCCGACGTTCATGATTATGTTCATGATTATGTTCATGATTATGTTCATGATTATTTATATATTTTAATGGGACCAAATATTCATCAGCTATGGTCATCGGCTGATTTTCTAGTGGTTCTTTCAAGGGTAAATTAATATGTAGTGGTTTTAACGTATTCAACAGTTGATTGAGCGATGATTGAATTTTTGAAACAAGGTGGTATAAACTAACATCAAATGTTGGATTTGGCAGATTAAGAGAATGACCAACATAACCACCATATATATTTTGCTGATCAATACTTTGGTTGGCATCTACGCCCCAAGCATCAAATGTTCGATCAGCAGTGAGCAGAATCAGAGGTAGAGAAGAGTGATATGCCTCAATCACAGAGGGAAAATAATTTGCTACCGCCGTACCTGATGTACACACCAGAACACAGGGACACTTAGTTGCCTTTATTGCCCCCAGAGCATGATAACTTGCCGAGCGCTCATCAGTGATAACCATTACGTGGACGTCTTGTCGCTTATTCAATTTATTCGTCTTAGTCAACTTGTTCAATATATAAAGGACTGGAGCTGAACGATATCCAGGAGAGACAAAGAACCTATTAATTCCTCTAGAAATCAGCTGATCTATAATTAAACTTGACCACAGCAAGTTTAGATTAGTTGTATCTATCATTAATTAAACTCTCCGATCGAATAATATCGCATAGTAAATAAATATAATAGCTACTGCGTATTTATATTAACACATCCACTACTACAAAATTTCTAAGAAAAAACAAAACAAAATTTAAAAAAACCTTTTTTATTTCCAACCCGACTAAGTATTAATCTCCAACTATAAAGACATAGGCCCAAAATTTGCCCTTTTTAGTTATACTAAAATATTTTACTTGACATCATAC
>JADGBS010000104.1:12067-12500 GCA_015231325.1 Oligoflexia bacterium
GTTATGAAGATAGATATTGAAAATTGGAAATCACAGATACGAAAAGGATACCTAGATATTTGCATCCTTTTATTGATTCAGGCAAAAAAAAGAATCTATGGATTTGAATTACTAGAGGAACTTAAAGGACTAGAACTTCCTGTGAAAGAGGGAACGTTATACCCTCTTCTCAGCAGAATGGCCGCTGATGGTTTACTTGCTACTGAATGGGAAACAGAAAATTCCTCGGGTCACCCACGAAAATTTTATTCATTAACCAAGATAGGAAAAAATACTCTTAGCGAAATGAAAGAAGAGTTTAATAAGTTAATTATTGTCTATGAACAAATAAAGAAATTGGAGAATTAAAATGGATACCCCAGTAAAACTGGAAGCATACTTAACTAAACTTGATAAAGCACTTGGCCCTATTAAAATCAGTGACAAGGCCGAT
>JADGBS010000105.1 GCA_015231325.1 Oligoflexia bacterium
AAGAATTTCTAATATTTTAGAAAGAAATAATATAGAAAAACTCGTGCGTTTACAATTGCAAGCGTTAGAAAACTCTATGGATGGAGTTGCCATATTAACTCATCGCGGGGAGTATGTGTATGTTAATGAAGCACAGGTGAAGGTCTTTGGGTTTATGGGAAGCGATGACATTGTGGGGCACAACTGGAAGGCCCTTTACGATGAAAAGGAAATGCAACGGTTGCAAACAGAAATCTTACCCGAGTTTGAAAAACAAGGAAAATGGCTAGGAGAAGTTACTGCCAAAAAAAAGGATGGCACCACTTATCAACAAGAAATTTCTTTGACCAAAATCGAGGAGCAAAATAAATTTATTACCATTTGCAGAGATGTTACAGAGAGAAAAAAATTAGAAAAAGAGAAGGAAGAATTAGAAAAAAAATTGTATCTAACTTCTCGTTTGGCCTCCATCGCCGGTCTAGCGGCCGGAGTAACCGTTGAACTGAATGCGCCTCTAGAAATTCTTCGCACAAAACTGCAAGGATTGTTAGATATCGTTAATAAACCGCAAATGGAAGAAAAGGACAAGGAAGCAGGGAAGCAGCATATTGATGAGTTGGAGAGCAACATCAGAAATGTGGTTGAAATTATCAATGAACTTCGAGCATATTCCAGTGTTGATCTAAAACATGAAGCAAAAATTATTAATATTCACAAAATAATTATGAGCACAGTAGAGTTAGTTACCAAATCGTATCAACAAGTAGGAGTTAAAATAAACCTCAACCTCCAAGCAACAGACCATATTATCAGTGGAGACGATAGTAAATTCGCCCAAGTTATTATTAATTTTTTAGATAATGCCAAAGAATCCATGATAATTAAAAAGCAGAAGTTGGCGGCAGCCGCAACAGCTGCCGCAACAGCTGCCGCGCCTATTACCGAATCAATAATTGATGTTACAACCATTAATAGTGACAACAACATACATATTAGCATTACCGATTTTGGTATAGGAATCCCTGAGGAAAATATAGGAAAGATATTCGATTCATTTTTTAATACCAAAGATACCTATAGCCCTTTGGCACAAGGAGGTACCGGATTGGGCCTAGGACTATCTAAAATAGTTATTAGTGAACTCGACGGGACTATTGATGTAAAATCTAAAGTTGAAGAAGGAACAACTTTTACCTTAAAAATTCCTTTGCCCCGAATTACTGAAAATTAATAACTATAATAATAAGGAAATACTGATGAAAAAAACCATCGGACTAGCACTCATCTGCATTATTGTTTTAGCAATGGTATTGGAAATGGTTAGAGGTTTGCCGGAATAATCAGTTCACATGTTCATGTGCGATTATGACAGTGGCGGAAATAGTGCTCCAGGTTTCAATCATTTTCTCTGCTGGATAGGTAGCTAAATAATATCCACGTTTATTTTTTATATCATCGATATAGGCATATCCACCATTGCCACTGTAGCCAGATTGCACATTAAGAGAAAAGTTTCCTATCTCTTGTTTTTGCCCTATCCCTATAACAATTTGTTGTTTTCCCCAATGTTTATAGCATAACAAGGAGTTCCTTCCCTCAAGATAAATTTCACTCCTTTGTTTAGGTGGTATCTTTATGTTCTTTGGAAGTGCGACGCTCATACAGGACATTGACGTATTTTGCAAAAAAATCTCTTCGTTGGTGCCATTTATCACGACTAAGGAAACGCCCAGACCACAAAAACCACTTTCAATGCTACTTAATAAACTCACTAAAACCATGATAAAATAAATCACTTTTCTGCTCCTTTTCTAAAGTCTAATTTTAGAGTCTGACTTTAGAGACTGATCTTACTTAGACAATGAATTTTGATGAATAATGCTAGTTATTAATTCTTCATTATCTGCAAAATCATACATGACAATATTTAGTTTTTCATTTTTCCAACCATGATTTTTAAACTTGGAAATAATTGCTGTATTCATTTGCAGTGCGATATTTTCATTAGAACTAGTGAAATTTTTTGCCCACCATGTTTTGTTGTCTTCTGGAGGAGTTAGAACCGCTTGCAGTACAAATAGTTTAAGCATATCGCGCTCTTCCAGATTTTTATCGAGCTCATTCATTGCATTTGCCACTTCTATCTGGTTTGGCCAAGGATTAGTGATGGTGCTATTGTTACTCCAGAAAATGCTCTCTTTATTTGATATATCACCCCAATATCGTTCATGAAATATTGCAATAACATTTTTATCGGCTGACCAAAAATCATTAACTACAGATGTCGGTGAAAAATCATTTCGATCCGCTAGTTGTCGACTAAAGAGATGCTTAACCATATTTTGGATATCGCTTTTATCTTTTTCACTAAATCCATAGGTATGTTGAAAATGTAAGATGATAATTTCTTTTGGATAGGCAAGGACGAACGCTCTTATTAATTCCAATTGTTCAAAAATCGGATAAGAAACCATTCCATGAGAGGTATAAATATTTCTACCTTGCTTACATAACCTTATATCAAGGTAACGAATTCCCGCATATAGTTGTCGTCCATAGTCCACGCGTTGAGTGCGAGCAAATCTGGCAACCACTGGTGCTCCCAATTTTGCCCATTTAGTAATATCTGCAGTGCATATAGGTGATGATTCATTTATTCCATAAGTACCTGAGTCGTGTGTACCAGGCATAACCACCTGATTTAAAGATAATTGTCCAATATCATGAGACATCCTTTCCATCCAATCGGGGTGAGTGGGTATGCTTATTCCTGCAACAGAATATGCCATTACCATTAGTATGATCATGGCAAAAATAGAAAACTGAAAAAAAATTTTTAGACTCATTATTTCTCCTCTTTTTTCAAAAGCACTACAAAAAATTAATACAATCTGCTTCCAAGTGATGGGACCTGTATTATGAAATATCACATAAGGAATATCGTTAGTTTAGAAAAAAGGATGAGTCCTGGATACAAAAAAAAAATTAGAGAATTTTTTGCCTTACGAAAATTTATCCACTAAAAATCAGATGAACTATCTCTTTTTAATGCGAATTGGAGATCTTCCCAAAAGTGCTGCAAATTTTTTTCATGTGTGCGATGAGAGAGCGCGGCCAAACGTAAATAATATTTTCCAACAATTTTAGTCCCAGAAAGAAAGACCCTTTGTTGTTGATTAATTTTTTCTAGTAATCTTTGGTTGTACTCATTCACTGCCTCATTAGGCGTATCATTATTAAAATTAAAACGGAAGGCGAAGAGTGAGAGTTTGGGAGGGACCATCACTTGAAAATTATGTGGCGGCCCGGAAAGGGTACATAGCTGTTGGTATATATTCTGAGTAAGATCCAATTTATCATCTAGCATAGTGATAAATTTATCTACTCCATAATGCTTCAGCGGAAGCAGAACGCGGAGACCACGAGCTTCTCTTGACAGTTCTAACGAACGTTGAGAAAAATCCCAAAACTCTTCTTCATTGGCAGCGTCGTGGTTTGGTAGGTAGCTAGCGTTTGCAGTAAATGACCGTTTTAAGGTGTCTCCATTTTTTACTACTAAAGCACCAGTGCCATAAGGAAGACACAGACCCTTGTGGGGATCAAGGGTAATTGAATCTGCCAACTCCATTCCTTGAAGGATTTTTTTTCCTCGACGAGTCAAAGCGAAGGTACCGCCGTATGCAGCATCCAGATGCAGCCACAGCGAATATTTTTGTGCTAGTTGATATAGTTCCTCAAAGTTATCGATTGCTCCACAATCGGTGGTACCAGCATTACCAATAATTAAAAAAGGACGTTTCCCTATTGATAAGTCATTTTTAATTAGTTCTTCTAAGTGGTTACTATCAAGTTCACAATTTTGATTAACACCTACTTTTCGGATATTGGTACTGAGCACTCCACAAGCATGTGCTGCCTTCCAGTTGGAGTGGTGTGTTTGTTCGCTCCCATAAACTGTCCCTAAATGGTAACATTCTTCTCGAAGAATATTATCGCGGGCAGCAACGAGGGCAGTGAGGTTTGCAATAGATCCTCCGCTAGTGAGTACGCCACCACAGTGTCGCGGGGAGTAACCGACTATGCTCGCCAACCACTTAATCACAATCATTTCCATTTCTACGAGCTGCGACGCAAGAAAATTTACTCCTGCATAACGGTTAGTACATTTGCATAAAAAATCACCGAGAGCGGAAAGGAAGAGCCCGCCCCCAGGAATATATCCTAAATAACCGCCACTAGCGGTATTGACCGAGGAGGGAAGCACAGTTTGAAAGAATTCATTGAGCAGCTTCTCGATTGGCATCCCTCCAATATCAAGAGGGGAGAGTAATTCGCAGTGCTTTTTTATATTCTCTCTGGGGAGGATGGGAGATTGATCCAAATCACCAAAGTACTGCTGTAGATACTCGGTAGTTAATGACAATATCTTCGATATTTCTTCATTTGTGGTGTTCATCATTACGCTTTAGTTTTTAATTGTTTTACTTTTTTACACTCCAGCAACCCTGCCTTGCTATTAATAATATATTTGCTTGAATCTCCCTCTTCACAACAGAATGCAATTCTTTTTGTCACTTTTTTATAAAGGTCACATTTACCATCATGTGTTCTTTTTTGGCAATTTTTATAACAAGTTAATATCAGTCCAATTCTATTATTCTCTGAACTGGCCAGATCGCATTCATTGACCCAGTTTCCCCTTGGTATATTTTTATCATCAACTATATAACATCCAAGTACCTTTCCTGAGATTACTTTATTATCCCCTTGGGACACAACCTTAATCATTTTATCACTACCGTTAATTTCTCCTATTCCTGCTCCTGCTATCCAAACCAGCATGGAAAACAATATTATAATCCGTTTCATTTATCCTCCTCTGTTTGAATGTACATCCATTTACTGAGAAAATTACGTCAAAACCTATTGATCTGCACTTTGCCTTGCTAAACTTTCAACACATGCAGCGCGATCGCTCAGCATCTTTTTGCACTCTTCACCCGCACGAAACTGTGGATCGTTAGCACACCTCTGGAGTAAGGTTGGTTCTGCTGGCCCCCCCTCTTTGTATGGTGGCCAGATATCAGGGATACAGGCAAATTGAAGAACAGGGGCAGGATCTGCACATGTTTTCAATTCTTCGTTGGTATTTGGGCACACTATGAGATTACTAACGAATAATAGAAATGCTGAGTAGTTATCAGGTACCTTAAATTCGTAAATGGAGTTGGGAATTCCAGAAAAACGCTCCTCTATAGAATCTCCAACGCCAGCATTTGGGTACATTTCCCCTACTGTTGAAAGAGTAGTGGAATCAAGCTTTTGCAAGACTGAGATGATCCGGGCATGAGATGTATTATCCAGAGTTAAATTATGGACCGAAGATCCAGAGCTTTGTATTCTAGTTTCCGCTATTTGGGTTTGATATTGAGTGATGATGTGTAATACCGGTCTCTCTTGTCCGCCGCCGCTTGGAGCGTACGACACACAAGCAGTACTTAATTTTGTAACATATCCTGAAATTTGTTTTCCAGAATAGGACGTGTCATCTAGTCGAATAAAATGAATTGGCAGACTACCTGATTGTTGTCCATTTAAAAAATTTTCAACATTATCACTGGCGACAATTTCATAGTTGCCCAGTCTTGCCACCAGATCTGCAATTTTGTTAACCTGTTGTAAGGCATGAAAAGTTGTCCACTCACTACTTTTCCCTGGATCAACAATAAATACCCAACGCTTTTCAGTCTCATCCTGTCTAAGTAAGTTCGATAATTGCGTTACAATCTGTCCCAGAAATTCATTGGTTGTAATAAATTGGGTATTGTTTATTAATGCTCGAATTGCACCCTGCGCACGTGGCCCACATATTTTGCCATAAGCTTCCAACCAGTCATTACATTCTTGAGATTGAGGATTGAATTGAACACCCGGACCTAAATTTTGTGATGTTGCGCTGAACACATGACTAAATCTGCTAGAAACAGGTGGACATCCAGGTCTTGGAACGGACACACTTTGTACTCTAGCTAAAGAACTAACAACACCAGAAACAACTTGCGGAATATTTTCTGCTGATGACATAACCGGTGAAGAAAACAGAATACAAACAAACACGATAAGATATGGAAATACTGAATTAATCAAAAACAAGTAACAAATTATTCTCTGTAAATTTCTCATTTTACCTTCTCCCCCCCTATGTAAGCAATAAGGCACATCGCTGTTTTAATTTTTTTTTAGCTTTCCCTTTTTCTCTTCACGGCAAAATCCCGTTCTTTCTTTAAACAAATATTTAATAAATTTTTAATGTTATGCTATTTTCTCTAGTAAAAGATTACCAATCAACTTACGGAGTCGGCATTATAAATAACGATGAACCAAAATTCAAAGTAAAAAATTTTGATCTTATTGAAGTATACGAAATGTACCCCAAAGCACGTCTCATTGACAAAGCTCCAAACCTATTATTTCTTCACGGTTTTATGGGATCTCACCTTGATTGGTTGCCCATTATCTGCTCTCTAAATGCACTAAATGCAAATATTTCTAAATATTGCAGAATCCATCTGATTAATCTTCCTGGGCATGGAGGTGCCAAAATCGGTGATAAAATTATAACTTTCGATTCAGTAATAAGCGCACTTAAACAATATATCATTCGAGAAACAAGTGGCCCACTGATTTATATTGGATATTCAATGGGAGGTAGGATAGCTTTAAATCTAGCGGAAAATCATAACACTAAAGGGATTTTTCTAGAATCATCATCGCCTGGAATTATAGATGAAGAAGAGCGTCGTATTAGAATGCAAAAAGATAGTGAATTATTAAAAGGAGTATTAGAATTCAAAAAATTTTTAGAAAATTGGTATGAACTCCCTTTGTTTTCGGGGATAAAAACATCCGCTGACTATAAAAATCATCTAGAGCAAAAACTCCGCAATGACCCTCAAGAACTGCAAAAAGCTATTCAAATACTTAGCGTTGGCAACCACCCTCATCTTTGGGAAAAAATTAATAATTTTGAATTTCCAATCACTTATATCTGTGGATTAGATGATCAAAAATATTCAAACATTGGCAAAAAACTTAAGAAATGTTACAAAAATTTAAACAAAAATTTAAATATAAATGTAGATTTTATTCCAAATTGTTCTCACAATGTTCATCTGCAAAAACAAATGATTTATATGGAAAAATTAAATAGGTTCTTAACCTCCATTATAGCGTAGCAACGTATAGTGGAGTATACTCCACATTTTAACCGAATTTATGGAGTGTCGTCCATTACATTTTTAATCTTTTTCCCGCCA
This sequence comes from Oligoflexia bacterium, assembly GCA_015231325.1. Taxonomy (GTDB): domain Bacteria; phylum Bdellovibrionota; class Bacteriovoracia; order Bacteriovoracales; family Bacteriovoracaceae; genus JADGAN01. The sequence goes on from JADGBS010000105.1 coordinate 7,296, forward strand.
GGAGATGAAAATGGGTGTGCAAAACAGTTTGTCCACCATCATTTCCCAAATTGGTTAATACACGAAAGCCACTGAGATCTAGGCCTTCTTGGACGGTATACGTCTTAATTGCGCTGTATAAATCTAGAATATCTTGAGGAGAGCGCGTCAATGTATCATTAATGTTACTAGTATGATTTCTATGAACAAACAAGACGTGAACAGGGGCGGAAGGTTTTATATCCTTGAAGGCCACCACTTTCTCATCCTCATATACTCTTTGCGAAGGAATCTCCCCATTGATAATCTTACAAAAAAGACAACTTGGATCACGGTAAAACATATAATAAACCTCCAAAAATCAACAACAAACTTACAAACTTACAAACTTAAAAACTTACAAACCATTTTTTGCTCGCTCAATATTCACACCCAAAGACTTTAACTTGCTATCAAGGCCCTCGTAACCACGATCTAGGTGATAGATACGCGAAATATCGCTTCGTCCCTCGGCAACCAGAGCGGCCAATACTAGTGCAGCACTAGCACGTAAGTCCGTACACATTATAGGTGCTCCCTTCAATTTATAATTACCACTAATAAAGGCCGAATTCCCTCGCAAAAATATATTGGTGCCTAATCGATTTAGTTCTGGTACATGCATAAAACGATTTTCGAATATATGCTCAGTTATAACTGATGGGGTTTTTGCAACCATCGCCAGTGCCATCAGCTGCGCCTGCACATCCGTAGGAAATCCTGGATAGGGGGCCGTATCCACATGCATGCCCTTTAGCTCATTACTAGGCAATACTCTTACTAAATTATTTTCTTCATCTAACTCCAGATTAACTCCCATATCCCTCAATACCGCAATCACCGTGTCTAAGTGCCGACTAATAACATTGACCACCTCTAACGTGGATCCAGTCATGGCCGCTGCTATAATATATGTCGCAGCTTCGATTCGATCAGGAATGACCTCATACTCTCTTTGACCAGAAGAAGCACAATCCAGATAATCAACTCCCTCGATAATGACTTCGCTTTCTCCCGCCCCTTTAACTTTTCCACCTAAAAAATTAATAAAATTACCCAGATCTTCAACCTCCGGCTCGCGCGCAGCATTTTTTATTATAGTAGTTCCCTTGGCGAGAGTCGCGGCCATCATCAAATTTTCAGTTGCCCCTACAGAAGGAAAGGAGAGATGGATTTCCCCGCCATGCAAACGCCGGTCATCTGAATCAATCTTTGCCTGCACATGGCCAGCATTCAATTCAATCTTTGCCCCCATCTTTGCAAGCCCATCTAAATGGATATCAATGGCCCGCACACCGATGGCACATCCACCAGGCAAAGAAACCTTGCCCTCACCAAATCTACTAAGAAGCGGCCCGAGCACCAAGAAAGAAGCTCGCATTGTTTTCACCAATTCATACGTTGCAGAAAAAGTGCTCAAGTTAGCACTATCAATGGTTGTACCCCTTTCATCCTGCGTAACCACTGCCCCCAGATTGCGCAACAATTTTAACATCGTTTCAATGTCGCGCAATCGAGGCAAATTTTTCAAAGTGACCGGCCGAGTGGAGAGCAAACTGGCCACCAATATCGGTAATGAAGCATTCTTGGAAGAAGATACCCTTACGCTTCCGCTTAACTTTGCCGGTCCAACTATTATTAATTTATCCATATTAATTTATCCATATTAATTTATCCATGCTATTCCAACCTTACAGTTCTAACATTACTATTTAACTGCTTGCAAAAACCTATCCCTACAAGAAAGATCTTGCAATATTTTTACACTTGAAAAACCCAAACTTAATGCTAACTTACTCAACTCTTGCAAATGCAACTCATGCCCCTCCATTAGGAGCACGCCTTTAGCACTCAAACTATCCAACGCACCAATAAAAAATTCCTTATACCAATCCCAATAATCTTCATCCATTAAATATAGAGCGGTGTGAGGAAAAAAATTATTTACCTGAGGATGAACTCCCGGGAGATCAGCAGGCATCATAATGTATGGAGGGTTAGATACTATGAGATTTAAAGCAGTTTCCTCATCAAACACTCGAAAGCGGTCACCACAAAGAAAAGTCAATTTAAACTTAGGGTTGATACAATAGGTATGAAAAAAGTAATTTCTCTTCGCTAACGATAGTGCAGCAGTAGAAATGTCAGTGGCAACAGCGTCTATTTCTAGCTTCTGCAATTTCTCGCTTCCCTCTAGTCCTATAGATAACTCTTTGAGCAGTGCCAAAATAATCGCACCACAGCCAGTACCAATATCTGCAATTCTTAATTTTGTAACATCGCCTGCGTTTATTACTACTTCGCTGGCCAACTTAACCAACATTTCGGTCTCGAAGGATGGAATTAGTACCTCGGGAGAAACCCAAAATTCACTATTATAAAAAAAGCGACACTTGGTTATATAGGCCAACGGAATTCCCAACAGTAAATCGTCAAAAACCCGCTCCAAATTAGATGCACCAAAACTATTCGGTCCACCTAACAATTCCCTGGTCAAAATTACTAAATTAATTCCCGGATGTTTGGACTGAAGTTCTGCTTGATGCTTATGAAAAAAATCACTTAGCTGTTCTGGAAAAATCATGACTACTCGGAGTCCTCACTCTTTCCTTTCAGCAGCTCAGTTTGATAGTGAGTGATTAACGATTCAGTAATCTCATTTAGATCTCCGGCCATAATCGACTCTAAATTGTATAGAGTCAAACCAATCCGATGATCAGTAACTCGACCCTGGGGAAAATTATAGGTTCTAATCCTCTCAGAACGGTCGCCACTTCCCACCTGTCCCTTGCGCGCGGCAGCTTCTTTTGCTTGCGCCTCTCGAACCTTTTGGTCATAAAGGCGCGTTCGCAAAATTTTAAGGGCCTTGTCTTTATTTTTGATTTGTGACTTTTCATCTTGAATTGCCACTACCGTGCCGGTAGGGAGGTGCGTCACCCGCACTGCTGAGTCGGTGGTATTTACTGATTGCCCTCCATGTCCCCCAGCGCGATACACATCGATTCTGATTTCATTCATATCCAACTCAAAATCGATTTCGTCTGGTTCTGGCAACACTGCCACCGTAATTGTCGAAGTATGTATCCTTCCTTGGGCCTCGGTTTTGGGAACCCTTTGTACTCGATGTACCCCAGATTCATACTTTAACTTAGAATAAACTTTTTCACCAACTACACTAAAAATAATCTCTTTAATCCCTTCATCATTCTTGCTTATTGACTCGATCTCTGTACGAAGACCCAACGTTTTGAAATAGTTTTGATACATTCTATAAACATCGCCTACAAAAATAGATGCCTCGTCACCACCTGCTCCTGCCCGAATTTCCATGATGACGTTCTTACTGTCTAATGGATCCTTGGGTAATAATAAAACCTTGATTTCAGATTTGAGCTTCTCCAACAAATTTTCATTGCTATCCAACTCTTCTTTGGCCATGGCCTTGAGTTCAGAATCTTCATTGTTTTTTAAAATATCCTTAGCACCCTCAATGTCGCTGCAGGTCTTTTTGTATTCCTGATATAAACCGACTATCTTTTCTAACCCTGCTCGTTCTGCAGAAATCTCTTTGAACTCTTTTTGATTTTCATATATTTTTGCGTCCGCCAACCTGTCAGTTAAATAAGCATAACGCTTAACCACTGCGTCTAATTTATCATACATGCAAAAACCGCTCCTTTTTTGCGCTTATATAGTCTTCCACATAATGATTACGAGTTCGTCAGACTTCGGACTCATCGCCTGCGACGTACTAACAGTACGCCTCGGCGACTCGCCTCGTCTTCCTGCCCGTAATTATTATGTGGAAGACTATACTACATACTCCCTAGTCCAAAAAGTCGTGCAACTTCAAATTACTGCTTTCAATAATCTTTGAATTATCTATCTCCACCTCCTCTACACTCAACACTTTCTTACCGGCACCTTTGAGATCATATTTTTCTTCTAATAGTAGTGCCGTTTTCAATGACGCTAAAGCAACATCTAACTGGTTATCATTTGGTGCGTTGGTAGTAATGCGCTGCAAAAGTAAACCAGGAGCGCTAATCAGTTTACACCAACCATTATGCGGATGAGCACCTGCAAACTTAATCACCTCGTATGCCAATCCCGCTACCGGAAGCATTAAAAATATTTTTAAAAATACGATCACCACATGCCTTGACCAAAAAGGTAGCCCGCTAGCGATTGGCAATCCTGCAAAAAAGGCGGAAAAGAATATGATAGAAATGAATATTAGAAAAAAGATGAAAGAAGTTCCACATCGAGGATGTAGGGTTGAAAATTTTCTGGTATTCTCCACAATCAAATCTTCCCCGGCCTCAAAAGTAGCTATTGCCTTATGCTCAGCACCATGATACTGAAAAATCTTTTTTATGTCGGGTAATAACCCAATAAGAACTACATACAAAATAAAAATTAGCCCTTTGACAACCCCATCCACAAGATGGAATTCAAAACTTTCCACCTTTGAAAAACCCAATAGTATTGTCAACCAATGAGGAAGGAAAATAAAAAGACCCACCCCAAAAATCAAAGAGACGATCATTGTAAAAAAAGTGGCCCATCCAATTTTTTCGGACAGTTTTTCTTTGGCCTCAGCTTTTTCTTTTGCTTTTTTTTCCGTGGACTGTTGATCCATGGACTGTTGTTCTGTGGACTGTTGCGGTGTTGCTTGAGTCTGAGTGGTATTTGTTTTTTGCTGCTGACCTTCCTGCTCTCGTTCTAATTCTTCCTGCATCGCTACATTGGCGGAGTAGTTTAGAGAGACAATCCCATTGACCATTGATTCAATTACCGCCAAAATCCCTCGCAGGAACGGTTTTTTGAAATATTTAAACTTATTACCCAGTCCAAACCACTGATCACGACGCAACCTAATCTTGTTATTGACCAAACGTAAAGCAATAACAAAAGAATGAGGAGAACGCATCATTACACCCTCTATGACGGCCTGACCGCCGATCGAGGTGTACTTCTTCTTTTTCTTGCTCTCAGCTAGCATCAACAAGCAGCTGAACTTAATCATCAGCACAAGCAACAGCAACAATCTTCTAGCATACCCATATCCATGTTCAATTATAGTCATCTGATCATATCTCTTGGGGTGTACGTAACCATTTAGGCATTCATCGAATCAAGAAAATCCGCATTAGTCTCG
>JADGBS010000106.1:0-3372 GCA_015231325.1 Oligoflexia bacterium
CACTGGGTAAAGAATATCAAATGTTTTATGATGTCCCATTTGCCCACTGCGTTCACTGCCGTAATATATTCTGGAATCCTCAGGCGTAAAGATTAGTCCCTGATCATCAATTAATGGGCGCTCTATTGGTCTGCCATAGTAACTATTAATATCGTGAATAATTTCTTCAAAGATATAAAATTTAATGTTATGAGCGGCATATCCTGGTACAACTACGAGGGCAACTCCTGTTCCGACATTATCCCCCTGACCATCCTCTTGACCACCGCCTGGACTATAGGTGATTGCCCACTTGAAATTTTCTCCCTCAGGGGAAGTAAAAAAATTCTCATCCTTGTTAATTTTGCGATTCTGATTATCCAGGATTTTAGTTAAGTACCGTTGCATCAATGGTTTATTCCGAATGCTTTTGGGCATGCTTTTACTTAAATCAAATTGCATAATTTGTTGATAGGCACGATCATCACCCCAAATTTTTTTTCTCAATAGATATGCCATATGAGAGGTAGTGGCCTTTCCCATTATTTCTTTTTCAGCTTGGTCAAAAGCGGTGGGCGTGTATAGGATATTTCTTCTAACTAAGCGAAGGTAATGTTGATTAAATCTACTAACAGCGTTGGTATCGTTTACTGGAGGGATATCCAATTCTTTTTTGATTTCTAGAGCGAACAATTGGTTGAACAGCAGCTTCAAGTCGAGTTGATCATTTTTTTCCCCATCACCCCAGATTACATCCCAGATATCGTCCAATATATCGGAAGTACCGATGGCATATGCATTGGAAACGGTAGATACGTTGATATTGAATATGAGAGTGAATAGGAGCAGAAATCGCAAGTTCAGTAAATTGCTTCGGATCTTAAAAAATAATTTCATTTTTAGCACTGTTAACTCCTTATTAAAACCTTTATTTTCACGCCAACTATGCGCGCAACTATATGCCAAACGCCAACGCGCGTGGCGGATTCTACAATGTTTTTGAATTTTTTTTAATTTTTTAATTCTTTAAATTTTGAAATATACAAATTCGGATGAGTAAAAAATTGCCCCATGATAAAAACGATACGTTCCATCTAAAATGGATATATGAGACTTTTGATCCTCAAACGGTTGTCACTTTTTTTTTATTTGTTGTTATTTATCCTACCATCTTTGAAATTATGGGCAGTAGCGGAAATAGGGGCAAGTTTTTCTTATAGCAAACAGATTTATGGGGAGCAAAAACAAAATAATGTGGTTTCACGTACTTATTCAGCGAGTATGGCCGTGTATCTTTTCAAATACACAGGGATAGAACTTAATTATTCAAATACTACTGATATCGTTACCGAAAATAATCGAGTGTTATTTAGTAATGGTGTGTATATTGTTGGTGTGCAGAGTCGGGTAAATAGTCGTATTTATGGAGTCGGTCTAAGACAGGCACTAGCTGCCTTTAGGGCATTTATTGTGCCAGTAATTAGTGTAGGCAGGGCCAGAGAATTTAAAACCGGCTCAACTGACTATACCTTTGAATATCAGAATACTCGCGCTACAATTACTTACGACACTGCCAAAACTCAACATGATGTGATGTTTTGCGGTCTTATGTTGAAAATTAATCTTACTCGTTTGTTTTCCATTACTGGTCAAGTTAAAAGTTCTTTTAAGGCCAATGAGTTTAATGAGGCAAAAAGTAATTTGCATTATGAGGCCGGTTTTTCATGGACCCTATAAATAATCGACTAATTATTCGAGCTCCAAATCGAGCTCCCAAACGAACCTCTTTGGTTTTTGTGAGATTGCTGATCATAGCATTAATAGCGTTCATGGTGATTATGGCATTTTCTAGTGGCTGTACATCCATCAGCTATATACTAGAACAGGGAGTAGGGCAGTTAAGTATTCAAAATCGCGCAATTTCTAACGATAAAATTTTAAGACGACCATTATTGAATCCGGAAGTGAGGAGAAAAATATCCAATATTGGAAAATACAAGGAATTTTTTTTCTCATATTTCAATAGGCAGGCAAATAAGATTTATTCCAAAACCACGTTTTTAGAAAATTCTGCCGTTAGTTATTTGGTAATTGCTTCAAATTATTATGAAATAAAATCGAAGCAACACTGCTTTTGGTTGGTGGGATGTTTCCCTTACTTGGGTTTTTTTGATAAAGAATCTGCATTGAAGTATCAAAGGGAGTTAGAGAAGAAAAAGTATGTTACATGGTTGCGACCTGTTTATGCCTACTCATCGTTAGGGTATTTTGAAGACAATATTCTTTCATCTTTTTTTGTCTATGATGATGAAAATTTGGCAGAGGTAATTTTCCATGAATTGTTTCATACCGTTTTTTTTATCAAGAGTGAAGTTGAACTCAATGAAAATCTCGCAAACTATTTTTCTCAAGAATTAGTATCGCTTTTTTTTAATTATTCCAATCAGCAAAAACAAGACAGATTAGTAAAACAGCAACAAAAAGATCAAGTGAAAAAAATATTAGTGGAGATGATTCAACGTTTTGCACAAACCTTAGAACGAAATAAACCGAGTAATCAAATTCAATCTAACCTGATGCTACATGAATTTTTGAGTTTTGAACTGATACCGAGATTAAAAGCGCAATGCAATGAGTTTAAGTTGGTTAATAAGATTTGTGATTTGTATTTGAAATATGAGTGGAATAATGCTTCGATGACAGAATTTTTGACCTATGAGAATAATCAAAATGATATTATAAAGTTGCGGGATAAATATTCGCAGACTGAAAGTTTGGCTCAGTTCTTGAGTTTTATTGAGCGAAAATATGCTGAATATAATGATTATAATGGAAACACTAGAAATAGTGGTGTAAATAAAATTAGTTTCAAAGAATATCTTTTTTCCATGGTTGATAATAATTTGAAACATTGATATCATAATATGCGTGAATAAAAAAATATTTGAACAGTATGTATCCGAGCTTATTCCTGAGTTATATAGCTATGCTTATGCTTTAGTGCCGGATGATTTACAAGCGGAACAAGTGGTTATTGATGCTTATACGGTTTTGAGTGTTCATGAAAAAAATTTAATCTCCGCGATAATTATTTCGAGTTCGGCCAATAAATTAAATCATCAACATAATGGTGATAAAGAGAAGCTATTATTAAAAGAAAAAATATATGCTTATATATATACAGTCGGAGCTAAGAGATTTACCCAGTTAGACGGAAGTTTTAATGGAACTTTAAATACAACTTTTAAAAGTTTGCATCAGAACGAATTAAAGAGCGACATAAAGAATGATCTAAAAATGGGGAAACTTTTTTTTGAATTAACTTGTGATGAAAGATCTATTTTGTTTTTATATAAAAATCGAATTTTTGACTTGGCGGGGATGGCACGGGTT
>JADGBS010000106.1:3388-12411 GCA_015231325.1 Oligoflexia bacterium
AATTTGAATGGTGAGGAGTTTTATCGAAGATTAAATTTAGCACGGAATAAATTAATGAATCTTGTTGGGAAAAGAGTAGATGTTTCTTTAGGATAGCTGTAATAACCACAACCCCAAAAAGGAGATATTGCCCAATTTTTTATGGAAAATATAGTTGTAAAATTACCACAGTTAGCAAAAAAATCTGACGAAGATAGTGAGCATTGTTTTTATTCAAAAAAAATTCTAATTTACTTGGATGGACAAATTGATGGAAAATTAGCGCAATTTATGCATCGTCATTTAAGTTCTTGCCCTATTTGTATTCAAAAATCTCAATATTACAAAAATTTACTTGATCAGATATCCATGTTAATTGTTGCAAAAAAAATAAGTAATATTGGGTATGACGAAGTAAAAAGAGAATTTAAATCAATAAATGGAGTGATTTACGATGATTTGAATAGCAAATTAAAATGGAAAAAAGGTTCTTTTTTTAAAAATTTGAATAAATTATTTTCTTTCAGGAATTAATTAAACTCGGCTACGGGTTAATCACTAATTCGTAACTTAATTCAAATTGTCCATCATGAACGATCTCTTTTGGAGGATTTTGTACTAGGTTTTTTTCTAATGCGCGCTGAAAAAGCCCTTGGATACTGTCATCTTCCGATGATTGTACAAAACTGATGCGATCGATCTGTCCTGTTGTATTGTAAATTACAGTGGCAATCAGTGTTTGTTTATTTAGGTGGTCAAAATTTTTGTGTGGATTTTGTTGTTTAAATTCCTGATATGACTGAAAAATTGAAGCAATGTAGGATTTAAATACTCTTAAATTGAAACTAAAAAATTTTAGTTCTTGTGGATTGAGCTTGTCAATCGATACTCCCTTGGCGTTTTCTAGCTTTAGATTGAGATTTATATTTTCTGGTAAAGGAGGAATAGGTGAGTCATCCAGTTCCCATTTATTCATTTTTGTATTGAATGATAAGGTATTGCTTGGTGCTTGCTGCAAGTTAACTTTATTAGAATTGGTAGCTTCATTAAATATGTCTCTTTTTATTGTCTTATGCTCGCTGATACGTGGAAAATCATTCTTATTCTGAGTAATCCAATTTTTTTTTATATTTGCAACGGGATGATGGTTTTCAGTCGTTGCCAGTTCAGAAAGAGAGGTGATCTGTTTGTTTTGTTTTATCTTTTTTTTGACATGCGCATGCAATGGTAGGGTGAATACGTCTTTGATACCATCGTCTCTGCCTACTGTGCGGACAGGAGGTAGCATTTTCTTTTTTATTAATTCTAATTCTTTTTTGTTACTAATGGTAATCGGGTATGGTTTGTACTGATGCTCCATTTTTGTTTTTGTAAGCTTGAGAAGATGTGTCAAAGTAGAATGGTTGAATTTAAAATTGGCGTTATAAATCAGTAAAAATAAGACCAAATGCCATATTAATGAAATTCCTATAAAAGCAGTTAATCTATTCATTTTAAGACCAATGCTCCAACTTTGATATAGTCTTCCACATAATGATTACGGGTTCGTCAGCGTACTAACAGTACGCCTCGGCGACTCGCCTCGTCTTCCTGCCCGTAATCATTATGTGGAAGACTATATGGAGGGCGAATAAAACGCATAAACCTAAGTAATTTTTTCAAATATGGTTAAATTCTATTAAACCCCATTTAACACCATTTAATTCTATATTAAAACTGACTTAAGGGTATGAGTCAATGGAATATCATCTGGTGAGAATTACTGAAAGGCAGCGGCCGAATCGGTAAAACACCTATCTCATGGCTTGAATGTCATTATAAGAAATTATAGAATAATAGATAGTAGATAGATAAGCGGGTTAGATGTTTATAGATTATGCTGTACTGATTGAGGAAAAAAAGATGAAAAAAGAACACACTATGCATTTGGGAAAACGGTTCCTTTATTTGTGGCCAGCAGTAATTGTTTGTTTATATCTTGTTGTCGCGGTTTTTTTCCGGCAGTTCTCTATGAATATGGAGAAAATTTTTGTTTTACAAGAGGGTGTCAATACTTGTTTTTATAGAGTAACCCAGAGTTTTCTTTCTGCCGTGCTTCCTGGCGACTTTTCTAAAGCGTATCTAAAAGAAAACTTTCTAAATACTACGCAGGAGTGCTTTGGCGAGATTATTTCTGAGTTGGAAGAGGTTAATGCAACGGATCAGTATGGAATTTTGACCAAAGTAAATAAATTGTCTGGAGAAATTTTTGCTTTTCAACACGCATTGGGATCATCGGTACCAGTTGTCAATAGAGCTGATTTTTATCATAAGTACGAGAACATAGAGAACATGAAATTTGTGCTATTAGAAAAATTCGAAAGTTGGAAAAAAAGAGAAGAGCGGTTTGAGCTGTGGGGAAAACGGATTTTTATGTTGATGGGATTGGTGATATCGATTGCTTTTATTGCTTTTTATTGGGCCAAAAGGAGGAATATCGCTGACAACCGGGCGATTAATCTTGAAGCGAGTGCCGAGCTTGAGAAAAGGGATGGTGTATGTCCATCCAGTTCCAGGGTAGAGGAGGTTGTCAAGAAGGCCTTAGAACAGAATGGTTTGTATGACTGTTCGCAACTGTTTTCAAAGTACAACGATTATTTATTGGATAACGCTTTTTTGCTCTCAAAAAGTAATTTGCCTGCATCAGCTACTGTCGAGGGGCCCACGGCTTCAGCGGCCGCTGAAGCGGCCGGGACGGCGCTTACGCTAGGAGCTGTAGACCTATCAAAAGTGATCAATAGTACTATAAATTTATTATCCAATAAAATATTTGTTAATGGCATTTATCTGAAGGTTAATCATGATGAAAATATTTGGGTTTTAGGGGATGATAAAATATTAAGTAGCATCTTTTACAATTTGATTGACGAAGGAATAAAATTTTTTAGTGGTAAAAATTTTGAAAAAAAGATTTTAATCAGTATTAAAACCATACAAGATCGTGTGGTTGTAGAGTTTGCGGATAACGCGGATAATGCTGGAAGTGGGGTAGATTTGCTTGCCACTGGGGTAAGCGGAATAAGTACTGCTGCGGAACTAATTAGGCAGCTTTCAGGGAAGATTGTTTTTGAAGATCATTTCGTTATTGATCAGTCTGATTCTCTGGGCGAGCGTGCAAGATTTTCATTGTTTTTGCAAAAAAGTGCACCTAAATCCATTAATGAGACAACTTCTTTGTCTTCCTCATCGCGACTAGTTGATCTTAAAGTTGGGAAGAAGAAAAATTTGGCACGGGAGTTTAACGAGTCCGTTTAGGGTGTTTAAAAAATAAATATTTTTTTCGCATCCATGTTTTTTCCGTAACGCAACCATTTGGTTTTTAAAAATTCTAACGTTAATAAGAACTGTTCTTCTTCTGTTGGATTATTTAGTTTACGGATACGCTTGCAATATTTAGAACAAATAGATTTCACTTCCGGAGGAAGTACGCAAATTCCCCTCATTAGATAATTTTGATCTTTTATAGTGAGCGTTCTTCCAACAAAAAAGTCCTTTTCTACTAAACCAATCATCATTTCGATTAAAACTAGATTCTTATTGTGTAAAATGTCTTTCAATACCACTTGTTTCTTCGAATTAATTTTTTTGTATTCAAAAAGTGAATAATTGGGAGTAGTAAAAATATCTTTTACATCATCGTTTAGTTTATGATGTAGCAAATATTCAATAATTATCGGCGGGCGACTTTTTTCTACTGAGTAATGAAGTAAAAACCAATCGTTGAAGCAATTCATTTTGTGTTCATATTCATCACTTTCTTCATGAATACCACCAGTGAGAGAAAAATATTCCTCTTTTGCCTTAAGCAGGTGAGTGTACCCTTCGTTTTTAGTTGATTCTGTCAGCGCTTGCTCTAAGTGATGTTTTACCTTCGCAAACAGTTCTGCCGTCATTATTTAATCCTCCTCTTCTGTACTGAGCACTGCCAAAAATGCCTCTTGTGGCACTTCTACACTACCCACCATCTTCATCCTTTTTTTACCGGCCTTTTGTTTTTCTAACAGCTTACGTTTTCTGGATACGTCTCCACCGTAGCATTTAGCAAGAACATTTTTTCTTAATGCCTTAACGGTCTCTCTGGCAACCACTTTAGCACCAATTGCTGCCTGGACAGCGATATCAAACTGTTGTCTGGTGATAACTCTCCTTAATCGTTGCACTAAATTTCTTCCTTTGATAGCGGAATTGGTGCGGTGGCAAATGATCGATAGTGCATCCACTGCTTCCCCGTTCAGTAATATATCAAGTTTTACCAGGTCAGAGGAGCGATATTCTTTAAATTGATAGTCCATACTGGCATATCCACGACTGACTGTTTTTAGGCGATCATAGAAGTCGTAGACCATTTCAATCAATGGCAGTTCATAAATCAATTGTACTCTTTCTGGAGTAATATATTTGATTTCTAACTGATGTCCTCTCCGTTCTTCACATAATTTAATAATATTTCCTACATATTCATTAGGAGTGTGTAGGTTTATTTCTACCATAGGTTCGCTGATGGTGTCGATGATTGAAGGGTTAGGCAGCAGTGATGGATTTTCGATTGTAATCGTATCGTTATTGGTTAGTTTAACCACGTATTTACAGGATGGGGCAGTCGAAATCAGGTTAAGCTGAAATTCTCGTTCTAGTCGTTCCTGGACTATATTCATGTGCAGGAGTCCTAGAAATCCGCAACGAAGTCCGAAGCCTAGCGCGGCAGAGGTTTCAGGTTCAAAAGTGAAGGAGGCATCGTTCAGTGCTAACTTTTGCAACGAATCTTTTAGATTGTCATAGTCGCTATTATCTACCGGAAAAATGCCGCAGAAAACCATCGGTTTCATCTCTTTAAATCCAGAAAGCGCTGGGGTTTCTTTTGCTTGGGAAGAGATGATAGTGTCTCCGATATGAACATCGCGTACATTCTTTATTCCACAAATTACTAATCCTACTTCTCCCACGCTCAGGGTTGATACCTCAGTGAAGAAGGGAGCATTTATGCCCAACTTTAAAACTTCGTAAGTCTGTGACGGATGTTTGAAAAAGATTTTATCTTTAACAGCTATTCGCCCCTCAAAAACTCGCACCAGGATCACTACTCCTTGGTAGGAATCAAACCAAGAGTCAAAAATTAATGCTTGTAAAGGATTATTGTTGCTCCCTTTGGGGGCAGGTATATGTTCAACAATACTTTCTAATAATTCATCAATGCCGAGTCCTTGTTTGGCAGAAACTAGGTTGGCATTATGGGCATCGATTCCGATGATCTCCTCAATTTCGAATTTTGTCTTTTCCACATCAGCGTGGGGCAGATCAATCTTATTGATGACTGGTAATATTTCTAAATTATAATCAATGGCCAAGTAGACATTGGCCAAAGTTTGTGCTTCCACCCCCTGAGATGCATCCACAACCAAAAGTGCACCATCACAAGAGGCCAATGAGCGACCAACTTCGTAGGAAAAGTCCACGTGTCCTGGGGTATCAATCAAATTGAAGTGGTATTCTATTCCATCTCGTGCGTGATACTTGAGGCGCACTGTTTGCGCTTTAATGGTAATTCCTCTCTCTTTTTCCAAATCCATATTATCGAGGAACTGGTTACACATCTCTCGTTTAGAAAGTGTGCCGGTGGCCTCTATTAAGCGATCAGCAAGAGTAGATTTACCGTGATCGATATGGGCAATGATAGAGAAATTACGGATATATTTTGTGCCCGCATCAGCATTATTATCATTGCTGCAACTATCGTTATTACTATCGTGGGTTATATTCGACATAGTTAAGTTAAGATCTCCTCAGAAAGTACCATTAAGTAGTAATCCAAAGCACTTTCTTTGCCGCGGATCGGAATAATATTAGCATAACCTTTAAAGATATATTGAATTTCTGCCAATTTTTCTGTTGTTTTTTCTGCCAATTTTTCTCTTTCAATATCTCTTTCGGAGTCTTTATCTTTACTTTTATCTTTGTCTGCGAGGTCGTCGATAGATTCAAAGACTTCAGTAGCGATCTTTTCGTTAGCAGTTGCTTCTTCTTTTCCCTTGGCCAATTCTCTGGCGCTAGACAGGGTGCTTTCTAATGCCAGAGAAATACGATCTTGAGGGATGGCGATTTCCATATTGTCGATTTTGGATCTTCGTTTGATTGCCAAGTCATAAATATGAATAATCTCAGCTGGAACTACAGTATCGTGCATATTCTTACTGAGAACCTCGTCGCTTTGAAGTTGTAGTAGAGAGTAGGCGTTATTATTCAGATAGATAAACTCGCCTCTAGCATTGGCCACCAATACTGACTTTTTTATGATATTGGCAAGGGCATCAAATTTTCTAACTTCGATAAGGATCTTTTCTGCTCGTAGTTCCTCGAATTTTTTTAAGTTTATGATCATTTTATTAATTTCTGAGGCCATTTCGCCAATCTCATCATCTCTATCGTAATAAATAGAGACATCAAAGTTACAATTTTGTAACTCGCGGATGGCATCGTTAATTTTTTTGAAGGGAAGAGCAATTTTTCCTGGAACAACAAGCACAAAAAGCATCGTACCAACTATCGTAATAATCAAGGTATTCATCATGTTGCGCTTAGTTTTTCGGATAATATTTTTAATTTTTTTGTCTTTTTCTGCCCTTTGAAAATATTGCACATCTTGAAATTCAGAAAATGCCTCCAATATTTTGTCAGTAAGCTCCCCAGTAGATGAAATTGAGGTTGTTGTTTGTGGTGAAGGAGGCGCATTGGGGTTACTCTCCTTTGCAGAGACAATTGCCCTTTTCAGAACCACTTGTAGTGATTCTACAAAACCCAACATTTTGGCGATAACTTGTTTTATTTCCCCCGTCTGTCCGGGCTGATACATGGTGTCTATGGTCTGCAATTGAGATGCGAACCCCTCACACGAAGCGAGCATTTTTTCCATTAACTCTGGAGTGGGTTTACCCACTACAATTTTTCGCTGATATTTTAAAATGGATATTGCAGAAATACGGATTTCATCGGTGAGGAGGGTGATTCGGTTGGATTCAACGGTAATTTTTTCAATACTTTTATTTAACGTATCGAGAAAGTTAAAAACTGTCAGTCCCATAACTACGATCACTAATATTGCTACCACAAAACTTGTGGTTACTCGGTTTTTTAAAGATAGGTTCAAGGTTGCTCCTTAATCTGTCAGTTCAGCAAATAAGCGATTAAAATTTACTTCATTACCGACTAACACAACGATGTCTTCGGCATCGATCACGTCCATGGGAAGAGGGTTTTCATTTACTTTTATTTTATATGTTGCTTTTCCCTCTTCATTAATAAGTGGCACACGTTTTAATATGCTGATGATATTCAAAGAATATTCCTGACGCATTTGAGTTTCAGCGATGGTTTTTCCGGAAAATTTTTTTCCTAACTTTAGCTCCACCAGGGAATAGCCGGCAGCGAAATTGTAGCGTTGTAAAACGTGAGGAGCTACAATTTTACTGGCAATTATTTCCCCCATTTCTTCCTCTACCTTTATGATCTCGCTTGCTCCAATCTCCCTTAACACGTGTTCGTGTAGTTGATTGGTTGCACGAGCGATAACTCTTCCCACTCCCAATTTTCTAAGCATGGCCACTGATAAGATACTCATTTCAATATTGTCACCGATTGCTACTACTGCCACATCTACATCAGCAATATTTATAGAGCGTAACGAACGTTCATCGGTAACATCTAGGCATATTGCGTGTGTGACTCGATCTTTGATTTTGATAACTAATTCTTGGCAATTGTCAATGGCGATCACTTCCGCGCCTTTTTCATATAGCCTAATAGCGGTTTTTGCGCCAAAAGTTCCTAAACCGATTATTGCCGCAATCATTCTGATTAAGCCTCCTAATTATATAATGCATCTTATTAAGATCATGTAAGATCACGATTCTGCTTTTGTTGTATTAGGTCATATTATCCGATCATGATCCTTCCTTCGGGGTATTCTACTAGGTGTTGCTCTTTGTAGGTTTGTTGTCCAACTGCTAAAATTAAAGTAAGAGGCCCCACTCTTCCTATGTACATGAGTAGTGCTATCGCCAATTTTCCTGGAACTGTCAACTGCGACGTTATTCCTACAGTTAGTCCCACAGTTCCAAAAGCGCTCAGAACTTCGAAGTAAAGTGCCAGGAATGTTTTGTGTGATTCTAGCTTTAAAAGTACAAAAAGAGCGATGGCAACCACCGTTCCTGATAATAGGGTAAGCGCTATCGACTTTACTACCACATAGTTAGGAATTGTGCGATCCAAAATTTCTACTCGACTCCGATTGTAAAGTATTGATTTTACTGATTGAATTAGTACTGCAAAAGTAGTGACTTTTATTCCACCTCCGGTTGATCCTGAGCTGGCACCAATGAACATGAATATTCCCATTACGTAAATGGTGTACGGTTGTAGTGCTCCGATGGAAATACTCTCAAATCCCGCGGTCCGTAAGGTTGTGGATTGAAAGAACGAAATTTGAAACTTTTCCCAGAGGGTAAATTTGTCCAAAGAGTACAAAAATTCACCGAAGAACACGAATAGCGTTCCAAAAAGAAGTAAAAGCCCAGACGTCGTGAGAACCACTTTCGTATTCATCCTTAGGCGCGATAAAGTAAGACCTCGCGGAGTAAAATTGTCCTTTACATCCTTTATAACCACAAAACCAAGTCCACCTAGGATAATTAGGATTGCCACAGTAATATTAACAAGAGGGACAGTTGCAAAATCTGCCAAAGAATTGTCGAATACGCTGAAGCCAGCATTACAAAATGCCATAATGCTATGAAAAAAACCGTAATAGAGAGATCTTCCAAAATCAATCCCTTCGATTGTGAAACCGATAGTGAGTACTATCCCTCCCCAAAGTTCGATGGTAGCGGTATACTTCACAATGTTAACAATCATAGAGATGATTTCTTCGAAATTGGATGCGTCGAGAAGATCTTGCATCACTACTCTTTCCTTCACGGCCATAGATTTTCCAGCGAGGATTGCCATTGAAGAGT
>JADGBS010000107.1 GCA_015231325.1 Oligoflexia bacterium
TGGTATTGATCAAGATAAATCTTAGTTTAAGTATTTTTTTTTGGCCTAATTCGGTTTAGTTGTGCAAAAAAGGCAGTTTTTGTTCTTTAATATTTTCTGTATTTTGCATGTATCGTACTTTGCATGTTTTGTGCCTTGCAATTTTCATACTTAGGATGTTTTGTCCATGGAGTCTTTTTTATGTCAATGTCAATTTTTTCTAGGTCATCTCCCTTTCGTTGTTCTCAGAGGAGAGGACAGTTTTACGATATAGAAGCAATATTGAAAGTGCAGGCCGATGGTCAAACCGGGGGACAGTTAGTAGGATCATCAGAGAAACTAACTGATGCGCTGAGCGCATATAATCTTGCTTATCGTGCACTTTGTGGAATACTTTTTAATTTTGTTCCTAAATCAGGACATCCTGGTGGAAGCATTTCTTCGGGGCATATTATTGCAGGTCTACTTTTCAATACGATGGACTATGACATTGGTGATCCAGGTCGCAAAGATGCCGATCACCTTTGTTTTGCAGCGGGCCATAAGGCCATGGGTCTTTACGCTGCTTGGGCATTGAGAAACGAATGTGTGCGTATTTCGATGAAGGAACTTTTGCCTGTTTCTGAAAATCAACAATTGCGTTTGGAAGATCTCTTGGGCTTTCGTCGGAATCCCGCTTCCAAAACTCCTCTGTTTAAAAAATACAACTCTAAGGCATTAGACGGTCATCCATCCCCTGTTACTCCCTTCGTGCGCCTGTCCACTGGTGCTTCTGGAGTAGGTGTGACGACTGCGGTGGGCATGGCATTGGGGGTATTGGATTACTACTACACTTCTGGTTCTTCCTCTTTCGCGGTTCCCATCATTCACATATTAGAAGGAGAGGGCGGTCTTACCCCGGGGAGAGTACAAGAAGCGATGGCAGCGGCGGCCAGTGCGCAACTTAAAAATATAATTATGCATATCGATTGGAATCAGGCATCAATTGACTCTAACCGGGTGTGTCGAGAGGGCGATCTTGCGGGTGATTATGTCCAGTGGAGTCCTCTTGAGCTATGTTATATGCACGATTGGAATGTAATTTGGGTTGGCAATGGTTTTGATTTTGCTCAGGTATTGGCAGCGCAGTCGTTGGCGAAGGAGTTGGCCCTTACCCATGGAAATAATCAACCAACGGCCATTGTGTATCGCACGATCAAAGGTTGGCGGTATGGAATTGAGGGGAAGGCCGCACACGGAGCTGGCCATGAGTTTTGTTCTGCAGCGTTTTATAAGTCTTTGACGGAGTTTGAGCAAAGTTTTAAGGTAAAATTTCCATGTTTAGCTAATGGGGATGCTGATAGAAGCTGTCACGAAAATAGCGCTGGTGATACTCCCGAGGTCCTGTTAGAAAGAAATTTTTTTGATTGCCTATTAACGGTGCGTGAAGCGTTGGAACAAAGTAAAGATTGTATCGCCGTGCCCTTGGTACAGCAAATGCTTATGGCCAGAGGGCGCTTAGAGACAAAACATTGTACTCCACGTGAGAATGCTCCATGCATAGATGCTATCTATTGTGATGATTCAATTAAAATTACAGAGACACCAACGGAGCTAAAGCTCACTGCCGGAAAATCTACTACGCTGAGAGGGATTCTTTCTGATTGTCTGGGTTACCTTAACCGCAAAAGTAGAGGAGCGATTATTGGTTCCTCCGCAGATCTTTTTGGTTCGACTAGCGTTACTAATTTATCACAGGGTGTTGCCGAGGGTTTTTATAATTTTGAAAGAAATCCCCAAGGGCGTCTATTTAGGTCCGGGGGGATTTGTGAAGATGCCATAGGTGGCATTATGGCCGGTGTCTCCTCTTTTGGTCAACATATGGGTGTGGGAAGTTCTTATGCTGCTTTTGTTGTCGCTATGCAACATGTGGCCGTTCGTCTCTACGCTATTGGACAAGAGGCAAGACGGTATGCAAGCGGAGAGCCTTGTAATCCATATCTTATGATTTGTGCTCATGCTGGGCCCAAGACCGGAGAGGATGGTCCTACCCATGCCGATTCCCAAGCATTGCAATTGCTTTCAGAAAACTTTCCCCGTGGGCTAGTAATTACGCTGACTCCTAGTGAGCCCCAAGAGATTTGGCCCTTGCTGATTGCCAGTTTACGTATTAGGCCTGCGGTAATTGCCCCTTTTGTTTCTCGGCCCTCAGAAAAGGTCATCGATCGCGCGGCCTATAAGTTACCGCCGGCACATTTGGCAGCACAAGGTGTCTATCGGATGCGCACGGCCCAAGGGATCGCTGATGGCACTCTGGTAATACAGGGTAATGGGGTTGCAGAGTCATTTATTCAGGAAGTATTACCGTATCTAGATCAACAAGGTTACAATCTCAACGTTTATTACATTGCTAGTGCGGAACTATTTGATTTGCTTTTACCCGCGGAACAGGAGTCGATTTTCCCCTCCTCTCACGCCCAAGAGGCCATGGGTATAACAGAGTTCACCTTGCCTACAATGTATCGTTGGGTTACCTCTTCCCGTGGACGAGAGCATACTTTGCATTGCTATAAGCGTGGACATTACCTCGGCAGCGGTCAGGGGCAGATGGTTTTAGGAGAGGCAGGGTTAGATGCACAGGGACAGCTCATGGCCATAAAGGATTATGTTGGCCGTTAAGTCACTAGGTACCGGCCAATAAGGTCACGAGAGGCCCTATTGAAAGAGTTGCCCAATTTTACTAATATGTGAGTTCATTGTTTGTTTATAGTTTGTTTATAGTGAGTATAGTGAATTTATTGTGATTTTATTGTGTTGTTGCTAGCGTTTGCTAATTTTTATTAACCGTACTAACGTACTAATTTTTTAAAGGAAGTGGATCAATGAGAAGTGGATCAATGAGAAAATTATTATCGCTTATTTTGGCATTTGCCATGTTTTCTTTTTTGGGTTGCACAACAGAAAAGCAACTAAAGGAGCAAGTGAAGAAGGTATTGGCAGAGGATCCAGGGATTGTGATCTCTGTGATTAAGGCCAAACCGCTAGAGTTTATTGAGGCATTACAAGAGGCCGCAAAAATGGCGCAGATGGAAATGGCCAAAAAACAAGATGAAGAGCGTAAAAAAGAATTGGAAGACGCTTTCAACAAACCGTTGAAACCCAAAATTCGTGCAGATGAAAGCATTCGTGGAACTAAAGGTGCTCCCCTTACTTTAATCGAGTATTCAGACTTTGAATGTCCGTTCTGTGGACGGGGTTTTAAAACCGCTGAAGAATTGTTGAAAAAGTATGCAGGAAAAATTCAATTTATGTACAAACATTTGCCTTTGGAGTTTCATGCACACGCAATGCTTGCATCTCAATATTATGAAGCATTGAGATTACAAGACCCAGAAAAGGCATGGAAATTGCATGACGCTCTGTATACTAATCAAAAAGATTTGGCCAAAGGTGAGGCATTTTTGAAAGAGGCCGCAAAAAAATTGGGCGCAGATATGAAAAAATTAGAAGTTGATGTGAAATCTGATGCAGTGAAAAAGCGAATTGAAGAAGACCAAAAAGAGGCAGCAGAATTTGGTTTTCAAGGAACTCCAGGATTTGTATTTAACGGAGTACCAGTACGTGGTGCATATCCTGCTTCTCACTTTGATAACATCGTAGAGGAGTTGAAGAAAAGAGGAAAGCTCACTCTTTAGTCCTGCGTTGTCCTCCCTGCGTTGCCCTCGCATTAGTTATATTAGGATGAATCCCTCCAATTATTATGCTTTTTATTCTTTAAGTGATCGATGATATTTAACTCATTGAAGTTACGTCAAAAAAAATTAGCAATGTCGCATTAATTTCGATAACATTTGCGAGAGCGGTATTAATTACGCAAAATGAATTGGTTAGCTAATTACAAGGGAGTAATATGCGTTTTATTTTATTTTTTTCCCTGTTTTTCACTTTGGTTACCTTTACACGTTCAGCGCTGCTCTTTGAAGGAGGCGCTACAAGAGATACAATAACCTTGCGTACAGATTATTGGTGTCCATACGCTTGCACTCCAGGAGACAAACCTGGATATATGATAGAGATAGCAAAAGCTGTATTTGAATCTAAAGGGTATAAAATAGACTACGATATTGAACCATGGGCCAGAGCAGTTAAAGATGTCAGTGAAGGAAAATATCTTGGTTTGGTAGGTACTGCCAAAGTGGATGCTCCCACTTTACTTTATCCACAAATAACGCTGGGAAATAATCGAAGTTGTTTTTATTCAATTCAGGGAAAACTTCAGTGGAAATATAGAGGTGAAGAATCATTAAAAGAGATCTCGTTTGCAGCAATCAAAGACTACACCTATGGGGATCCAGTTGATACATACATTAAAAAAAATCCAGGAAAAGTCGATGTGATCGCAGGGAACTATGCGCTTGCTTTAAATATTGCAAAAGTTCTTGCCGGCAGAATTGATGCAGTTATTGAAAATGAAAGTGTCATTGCTATGCATTTAAAAGAAAAACCAATAAAAAAACCATTTGGAAATTACGGGTGTGTGGAAGGAGATCCTGTTTTTATCGGTTTTTATCCCCGACATCCAAATGCTATAAAGTATGCAGAAATGTTAACCAACGGCATAATTGAACTGAGAAAGAACGGAAAATTAAAAGAAATTCTCAATAGATACGGAATTGATGACTGGGAAAAAAAGTAACTGTATATGTATACACAGAAGGGATAGATGATTTATGAACGATTTTCATTCAAACAAAATTTTATTCCTAGTCTTGGCCACTATTTTAATTGCTGCCATGTTGCTTACACTTGTTTGTTGCCAAAGTGGCAGTGATAAACCGCCTGCTTCTCCCCCCTCCACAGAATCACAGTCGGCAGTGGTGTCGGCCTCTCCTGCTTCTGTTGCCGCCACGGCAGTGCCTGCTGCCGCCACGGCAGCTTCTGCTGCTTCAGTTTCTTCTGCTGCCGCCATGGCAGGTAGCACCGGTGGCACCGGTGGTGTAACCACCCGAATAATATCTACTGTTTGTAGCGCGCCAACGACACCGACTCGTCCATTACCAACAGTACCGCTGTTTGTGAGCGTTACAAACATGGTTACCCCAAAGACACTGATAGTACTTGGTGTGAATGCGGATACTATTTCTTACGAAGTTGTAAGGGGCGGGCCCATACCTATCACAGAATTTTATTTGAATGCAACTACTACACCGTTAGATATGGATGAAAGGGCCGTGCATATTCGAGGGGAAGCACTAGTCGGACATTACTCCGCCCCATACAATTACAGGGCCCGTTTAGCATTGATACGTCTGGAAGTGCAGTCCATTAAAAACGTATTACCAGATTCTCTCAGAGACAGTTTAGCAAAGGCCTTAGGTGTGGTACCGACAAACCTCTTTGCCCATTTAGAGGCGCCAGCACTTGCTGCCACAATTAGATTTTCAAGTATAGTTTTAGGTGATGTCATTGACAGTGCAAACGATTCTCCGGATGCAACTTACAACCTTATTTATCATCCTTGGAGCTGGTTGCGGCAAGTCCAAATACCTTGGGGGGCAGCTGCGCCTGGCGCACCCGCTGTTTTAGTTTCTCCATTTTTCAGTGAGAATGTGAAGATGGGTATCTTTGATGCTGGAGGAGTATATTTTCTCAATGATCTTAACGATAGCATCACCTTTGGTTCTCTTGCTGACAGAAATGTAAATTATCATGCGCTTGATCCTGCGGGAAACAGAGGGATTTTTTCGCCTAACAATGCACGTTTTGGAATAGTGCGTGCTTGCAATTTTTCAACTTTTTGGGCGGTTGCTATTTCGACTGTCCCTAACGATAATCATATAAATATTACTCATTTTTTAATTGCCAACAATCGACAATCAGAAGACTTCTTGATGAACAGTGTTTTTGATCCAACAACCAATAATCTTCATGATGTACGCACCAAAATTAATGCTGCCATTGGTGCCGCCGCTCCTCTCCACCCGGTTTTGGTCAATCCTGCCGATAGGGCCAACTTAAAGTACTGGACTGATACTGTCGCGCATGCGCTAGGTATTCATTAGAAAAGAGGAATCTTTTGAATAATTCGTGGTAGTATCCGCCTCTGGTCAAGTGGGGGTAATTTTATTTTGAGGGTATAACTGTGGCAATGATTGATATGTTTGGCATTCGTAAGTTATGTATCTTAAGTATTTCAAGTATTTTAAGTATCATTGTTTTGTTTTTGCATGTTTTTTGCAATGCTTTTGCATATGGAGTTCCTCTTTGGGAGGAGATGGAAATAAATCCACAGACCAACGCAATAACATTGATTATGCCATTTATTTTAGATGGTAATAGTAACAAGCGATATTTTGGTTGGATTACAGATGATGGTGATAAATCAATGGGAAGCGATCTAAAAGCTGTAGCGAGCTATTATGGATTCAAGGGGTTTTGCCAGGCAATAGAGGGCAGAAGTAGTTTTCTTGGTCTAAGTACGACTACGCTAGTCGCCTACAGGGATAATGTTATTCAGGAATTCCAAGGGAATCGCATTATTAACAGGATTGTTTGTTACGATTATTTCTTGTCCCATGGGGATGTTCTTGCAAGTTATAGATCATTGGCACAAATGGTTTTAAATAGAGATTATCTTCGGATACACAGATATATAGAATCCCAGTCAGGACTTCGTGGGGTAATTAATTATCCAAGCGATGATCGTCCTAACGCTTTGTTAAGTCTGGCCCTTACTATGTGGAGTAATAGTGTTTCCAATGTCCAGATGGATCTCTCTTTAAAGATTATTGCGCTGCTCATTTATTCAGGCCTAGATTTGAAAACTATTCCTGATATAACTAAGTACTTTGATGCACATGTGCAGAGAACTGTTTCTGGAGCTCAGAAATCGAATTTTTCTTTACTAGAATCAGCGGTATGGGCATTGAGAGAATCTTTTCCCCTAGAAGAAAAAATAATGGGGGTGTTATTAGTTTCTGACATTGTAGCACACCCCTCGATGACAAAATCTTGCCTATATGGTAACAATTCATGCAAAAAGGAGTTTTTTCGAAATTACTTGGCATTAATTGAGAAAGAAATTAAACAAATTGCAGAACTTGGGAGAGACGGCGCAAGAGAAAGAACGGAAATAGAAATAGAAATAGAAAGGGCGGAAATCGCTTCGTCTTTACTGAGCTTCTTATCTGGGGTCAAGAAATATTTTCGTTGATGGAAGTGCATTATTTTATTTGCCAATTTAAACTCCCCATTTGATATCCTGAAAGTTCCACTGTAACAAAAATAAAACCGAGCGTTTTCAATTTTTGAGAAATCTGATCTCTTTGTTTTTGTGTGAAATTTATAAAAATCGATTCCATCTCTTTCGGGGATAATTCAATTCGTGCCATCAAGTTACTGGGGGAAGATAGTTGATGGGTGCGTATTCGAAAATCATTAAAACCGTATTGGCGAAGACACTCTTCTGCGGTTGCAATCAGATGCAGTTTATCTTCGGTAATTTCTTCTGTGTAAGGGATCCTTGATGCGAGACATGCACAGGCAGGTTTATTCCAACTTTTTAGACCGAGGTGGTGCGATAGTTGACGGATATCGTTTTTATTAAGCTCAGCAAGAATCAATGGACTGGTTACTCCAAGCTCTTGCACTGCTCTCATTCCTGGACGATAATCTTGGAGATCATCAAGGTTTTGCCCATCGAAGATAGTAGTAGTATACGTCTTTCCTAATGTGGCCTTGGCGTTGGCATTGGCCTTTGCATATTTTATTATTTGCGAAAAAATATGCTTTTTGCAGTGGTAACAACGATCTTTTGGGTTAGTGCGTATCTCAGGTATCAAAGTAGGAATGGATAAAAAATGATGCTTAATTCCTATCGCGCGTGCATATTCTTTGGCGTCGTTGATTTCATTTTGAGCAACTAGCGGCGACACCACTGTAATTGCTAGTGCATTGTCTTTCAGTATGTCAAAACAGAGGTGACAGAGCAGTGTGCTATCTACTCCCCCAGAATAGGCAATTGCTACTGACTGATAACGATATATAACCTCATGGAGACGATCCAACTTTTTTTGAGTTTCTGAACCTATCTTTTGGATTGCAGGTTTGTTGAGACCCAAGGGAGAGTGGCGAAGAAGCAGAAACACGATCTCTATTCCAACATAAATCGGTATTAGCAATATAATTAATGTAAATGGATCTTGAGAGGGAGTGACGATGGCAACGATTAGGGCCATTAAGAAGTAAATAAGACCGCGTTTTTTTAAAAGTTTATTTTTATTAATGAATCCTAATTTACAAAAGATAAATAATAATACTGGAATCTCTAATAGCATTCCCCCGCTCAAGATTATAATTGTAGCAAAATCGAGATATTCTTTTATGCTCAGCATGGGAGTAGCAATATTGCCGCCAACTAAGAGCAGGAATTTGATAGTTGGAGAAAGCACCAAAATGTAGGAGATTATTATGCCAACTATAAATAAAAATAATGAAGTAAGTATGCCAATGCCAATTATTTTTCGCTCATGGGGTTTAAGCCCTGGAAAGATAAATCCCCAGAGCTGAAAAAGGAGAAAGGGCATCGCCAATACTATGGCACTAAAAAACGAAACACGCAGAGAGAGAAATAGTTTATCGGTAATACCTAAAAAAACCAGTGTAGAATTGATACTATTGATACTATTGATGTTTGCGATGTTTTGAAATTCGTTTAGCAACGGTCTTTTTAATAATTCAACAATCGGGCCTACTTGCCAAAATGAGACAAAAGTTACTACCATCAAAAAGATAGTTGATTTAATTAAGCGTACACGGAGTTCTTCTAGATGTGGAAGGTAATTTTCTTCGCTCACTGTTTTCCGATCACTTGTCATCAGGTTTTGCATTGTCGCTTGATTTTAGTTCATCTAAACCCTTTTTGAATTCACCAATTCCCTTTCCAATGGCACGTCCGATTTCGGGAATACGTTTTGCGCCAAATACCATTAAGGCAATAGAAAAAATAACAACTAGTTCGCCAAAACCTAAATTGCCCATACTATTCTCCTTGAGTTGAATGCATATGAACTAAATGTTCTTCTCAATGTCCTCTAGCATTGCATGTTCTAATGTGATTGTCGAACATTCCTATTAATAATTTTTGATAAATTTATTGCTTACCAGTGTTATTATAGTAGGCACATTGTATTTATCTTTATCGCCTAATAATTGGGTATGCGGTTGACCGATTACTTACTCAGGAGTTCAATATGTATTTTAAAGTTACATTTTTCTTATTAACCGTTCTTTGCATAACCATGCCATTTAAACTAATAGCAGCGGCAGCGGGAGCGGCAGCGCATGATTCAAAATACGATAGACCAAAATACGATAGACCAAAATACGATAGACCAAAATATGATAGACCAGATAACGAGGACGAGAAGGATAGATCGGAGGATAATTTTCAGTTTCTACTTGAACATTCGTTGAGTAATGAGGCCGCTCCGCTAGAGATTACTGGCATCAGTCATAAACCCGCGGCAGCAGCAACAGCGGGGGCGGCAGCGACTTCTGCGGGGGAGGATGGCCAACTTGCCGATCAAAGCGGCGATCTCTCTCCGGCCTCACCTGCTATCGGATCTCGCCCATCAATCAATCATTGGCCAATGATCCTTCCTGCAAGCTTTTGTAGCTCGGCGTCTGCTTCACATAGAACACCTGAGGAATTACAGGAAGATTACCGCGATTTTTTAAGAATCAGAAGTTTATCCATTTCGTCACCACTTGGTAGACCTGTACCGTGTGATGTGA
Organism: Oligoflexia bacterium; assembly: GCA_015231325.1. GTDB lineage: Bacteria > Bdellovibrionota > Bacteriovoracia > Bacteriovoracales > Bacteriovoracaceae > JADGAN01. The sequence goes on from JADGBS010000107.1 coordinate 9,754, forward strand.
ACGGTAATACGGATTTGCACATTGCTGCTATGGCCACAAACATTCCCGAGCTGCTCGTTGAAGTTATTGACAGGTATGCAACATTGAATACAGACCATGAACAATCTCAACTTGGGCACCGTAGTCATGAGGAGATACTATTATTTATTAACCATAAAAACGACCATGGTCTAACTGCTCTGCACTGCGCAGTACAGTATGTTCATCCCAATTTAGTTAGTGTGCTTATTAAGGCAGGTGCTTCGCAGTTAATCCAAGACAACACTGGCCGGACTCCATTAATTATCGCGGTTGAAAATTATTCATTGATCATGCAAGACCCCAGAAAAATCATGTCCAGTGAGGAAATACAACGACTTGAATACTTAAATAGGTGCGAAAAAGCTAAAAATCTGGAAGATGTATCACAAATTGGAGAATTGCAACAACTCCGACAGAAGGAGCAACACATATCAAATCATAAAAAAATATTGTTGCAGCTGCTTAGTACCTGTCCACGAGCGATCTCGATAGCAGATGTTCACGGTGACAATATTTTACATATTGCCCTGAGGGTTAATGATTCAGAAATTATTAGCAGTATCCAAAATAAAATTTCCTCGGATACACCTTTTGAATTGTGGAAAAAAAGAAATCGCCGTGGCATTACCCCGTTGTCAATTGCGACACAAATGGGGATATTAAATTGGGCAAGAAACGTATTCTTACAACTGTCTGTAAAGGATAGACTCTTCATTCTATGCGCAGAAGAGGATCGAGACGGCAATACCATTTTTCACCATGCTGCTCAGTCCACTGAACCAGACATGCTTCTTTTTTTCATGGGCCAATGTCGAAAATGTCGCCATGGTTTTCAATCTTTATCAAATGTATCAACCGCATTTAATAGACCAAATAAGAGCGGGAAAACTCCAGTGCATACTTTGGTTGAGGAGGGTCACTTCTTATCACTACAAGCAGTATGTGATGATGAGGGGAGGGTGGCCAATCTAGATGCTCAGGATCTAAATGGCGATACGCCACTTATTTTAGCAGCAAAGAACGGTCATGAGAATGCCGCAGTATTATTGCTCAAAAAAGGGATTAATTTTAATCAGCAAAATGTCAAACAACAAACTGCCCTTTTCATTGCCTGCGGCAGAGGGGATATATCGTTCGCACTAAGGCTACTTGCCGTTGGCGCGCGACAAGAGATTATTGACCAAGGAGGACAAATCGCATTACACCAAGCAGTTCTTAGAGGTAACCAGGATTTGGTTCGTTCTCTCATTTTAGCACGATCCAATATTAACGCTCAAGATTACCGAGGTTTCACTCCGCTTCACCTGGCAGCGATAAAAGGTCATGTCTCTATTGCTGCATTGTTGCTTTCGCATGGTGCAGATATAAGTATACGTTCATTCGCCGGAGAGAGCTGTTTAGACATAGTAAAAAAGGGTGATTTACATGAAACCATCGCTAAGCAGCTCACAGACTTGTTTGAACAAGCAGAAGGCCGTGCAAATCAGGGCGGATGTGAGGTGATGTAACTATCTAAATACTCCATCGTCCACTGGCCAACCACTCAATAGATCTTTACTTTTTACTAAGGTCGTCTGGAAATAATAGGATAAAGACATTGTGTTATCCAGGAGACTGATGGTAGTGCTAATCTGTTTGGTATACGCAAAAAAGATGTTTTTTGTTTACAAGGGCGAGGGGGTGTTTTCTAGAACTGCTTGTCGCAAATTTCTAGATAGACTTTAGTGCGCTGGACGTAGTTCTTGTGTAAGTATAAATTAAAATATCATTTTCTTTTCGATGCTCGCACGTTGGCGACATGAGTCGATTGTTTTTAAATAAGGATATTATTTTGGACATGAAAAAATTTCAGAAGAAAAAACGTTCTATCAGAGGTTGTGCATGAGGTTAAACATAAACATAACCATAAACATAAAAACCATCGTATCGTTTTTAATAAGAAACATCTTGTTAATATTAATTTTGTTAATTATAGTCGCATGTGGAGGTAGTGGCAGTGGTGGTAGCGGCAATGGAGGCAGTGGCAGTGGCGGCAACAGTCTTCATCAAATTAGTGGCATTGATCCAGATAGAGGTTTTATATCTGGCGGTGCATCTATTCGAATTACTGGAAGCGGTTTTGAACCGGGTATTGTTGTAAATTTCGGAACATCTCCATGTACCGTCACATCAATGAGCACTTCATTAGTGGTTTGTACAACAAGCGCTGTATCAAACGCTGGATCAGTTGATGTTACAATTAAAAATATTGATGGTGCTCAAAAAATCTTGTTAAATGGTTTTACTTTTGACCAACTACCTTCGCCAACTATTAATTCTATTATCAGTCCAAATTATGCTCTTAAATCAGGTGGTACTTCCATTAGAATTAACGGAACAGGTTTTCAACCAGGTGTTACTGTATTATTAGGAACCTTTCCATGTGCAGTTACAACTGTCGCAACCGAAGGTACCTCTTTGACATGTACAACACCGGTTGTAGGATCAGGAGCAGTCGGACTAGTTGACGTTACTGTTAAAAACCCTGATAGTCAGCAAGCAGTTTTAGCTAACGGGTTTACTTTTAACCCCTTACTTCCAC
>JADGBS010000108.1 GCA_015231325.1 Oligoflexia bacterium
ACTTGCAAGGAAAATTTGAGGTTGGAAAAGGTGAAGAGGGCGACGTAGAAAAACTTATCTCTCTCGGACAGATGATTAATAAGACTGCTCTTTGTGGTTTGGGTAAAACTGCGGCCAATCCAGTGCTATCCACCATTCGTTATTTTCGACATGAGTACGATGAACATATCCGAGATAAAAAATGTTCCGTCGGTGTTTGTGCTGGTCTAACTAGGGCCTCTTGTCAGAGTGCATGTCCAGCAGGGGTAGATGTTCCGGGATTTGTATCTTTGGTAAAAGAGAAGTGTTATGAAGATGCCATAAAATTGCATCGTAACCGTAATCCCTTTGCAACGATTTGTTCCCGAGTTTGCTTTCATCCTTGTGAGAGTAAATGTCGGAGAGATGCCTTTGATTCAGCAGTAGCGATTAGAGCAGTAAAACGCTTTATGGTCGATCAAGAAAGCGATATCCAATTACCAACTGTTTATGAGAGCAAGGAAAATGCCAACCGTAGGGTGGCGATAATTGGAGCTGGACCTGCTGGATTATCATGTGCATATTTCTTGGCCAGGATTGGTTATCGTCCTGTTATTTATGAATCAGAAGCAGTTGCTGGGGGAATGATGGTACAAGCAATACCCCAATATCGCCTTCCACGAAATCTTCTCGATAAAGAAATTAAGATGATTACGGAGATGGGAGTAACCATTAAGTACAATAAAAAATTAGGTCGAGATTTTTCATTAGATGATTTGAGAAAAGAGAGTTTTGAAAGTGTTTTCTTAGCAGTCGGAGCACCTAATTCTGTAGCGTTAGATATCCCCGGAAATCAAAGTATTGGCATCTTTTCTGCTCTGGACTTCTTGAAAATTTATAACTTGCAAGGAAAATTTGAGGTTGGAAAAGAGGTAATTGTGATCGGAGGAGGAAATGCGGCAATCGATTCTGCACGAGTAGCAAAGCGTTTGGGTGCCAATAATGTTACTATTGTTTATCGTCGTAGTAGAGAGGATATGCCTGCCTATGAAGAAGAGATTAACGATGCCATTAATGAGGGTATTTTAATTAAAACCTTAGTTGCACCATTAGAAGTCATATCCAAAAATAATCGAGTGAGTGGACTCAAATGTGTAAAGATGACTGTTTCAGAATATGATCGTAGTGGAAGAAAAGGACCTAAGGAGACCGAAGAAAAATTTACAATTATCGCTGATCAAATCGTCATGGCCGTAAGTCAAAAGCTTGATAGTAAATCACTATTCCATGATCCGAATAAGGTGGGTGGCCCCAGCGTTGAAGTTGAGGTAGATCGATACGGTTTTGTAAAAATTGATTCTATTTCTAGGCAAACATCAACTCCATGGTTGTTTAGTGGAGGCGACGCAGTTCGTGGACCAGCATCGGTAGTAGACGCGATCGCTGATGGAGAAAAGGCAGCGGTAGAAATTAATAAATTTATTACTAGCAAATACAATTCTCCATGGAGATTACAACAGAGAAACAATGTTCACTTCGATCCAGATGCAGAACCATCAACGACAGAGAGAGCAGCGGTACCCAAGATCGCGGCCGAAAAAAGAAAAAATAATTTTGCAGAGGTTGAGCTTGGATACAGTGAAGAGGTTACTATTAAACAAGCAGAAAGATGTTTGCGATGTGATTATGGGAAATAGATTAGGAAATATCAAACATAACTATAAGTTACTAGGGGAATAATAAAATGTTAAATACAACCGTAAACATAACCATAAATGATAAAAAGTTTGAAGTAGAAAATGGGATAACTATCCTAGAGGCCGCCAAGAGAGCAAATATTCATATTCCAACCCTTTGTCACTTTGAAGGAAAAAAACCAATAGGTGCGTGTAGGATTTGCTTAGTGGAGGTGAAAGGGGCAAAAGATCCAGTTGCTGCCTGCTCTACACCAGTCGGAGAGAATATGCAAATCTCTACTCGAGGAAGAGAGCTTCGCCTTGCGCGCAAAGGGGTTATCGAATTACTTCTCTCTGAACATAATGGAGAATGTCCAACATGCTCAAGAAATAGTGACTGCGAACTTAAGGCATTAGCAGAAGAGCATGGAGTAAAAGATCTTCCTTATTCTGGAGAAAAAAAAGGTGGCAAAATCGATGATACAACTTGGGGACTTTATCGCGACTCTTCTAAGTGTATCCACTGTCGGCGATGTATTGAAGTCTGCAATGGAGTACAAGGGGTCAGCTCGATTTCCGCTCAATTTAGAGGGTTTAAAACACAAATCGGACCAGCATTTGCTGCTGATTTAGACGAAGTTACTTGCGTACAATGTGGCCAGTGTGCGGCAGTATGTCCAGTGGGAGCGATTAGTGAACAGAGTGAAATTGAATCTGTTTTAAGTGAGTTAGAAAATCCCAAAAAGTATGTTGTCGTACAAACCGCTCCTGCAGTTCGGGTGGCCCTTGGGGAAGAATTTTCATATCCAGTAGGGACAAGTGTTACTGGCAAAATGGTAAGTGCTCTTAAAGAGTTAGGCTTCAACGCTGTTTTCGATACTAATTTTACTGCTGATTTAACAATTATAGAGGAGGGGACAGAGTTACTCACAAGATTAAAGGACAGTATCGTTGATAAAAAGGATAAAAAAAGTCCAGCACTACCTATGTTTACCAGCTGTTCTCCTGGATGGATCCAATATGTGGAACACTTTTATCCAGATTTTATAAAAAATATTTCTACCTGTAAGTCTCCTCAGCAGATGTTTGGGGCCTTGGCGAAAACTTACTATGCAAATAAAATTGGAGTAAATCCTGCTGATATGGTTGTTGTCTCGATTATGCCATGTACTGCTAAGAAAGCGGAAGCAAGAAGAGAAGAGATGTTTTCTAGCGGTTATCAGGATGTTGATTATGTACTTACTACTAGGGAATTGGCGAGGATGATAAAACAATCCTCAATTGATTTTCAATCTTTGCCAGATTCACAAATGGATTCTCCTCTAGGTTTTTCATCTGGTGCTGCTGATATCTTTGGTAATAGTGGTGGCGTGATGGAGGCGGCAATTAGAACTGCATACGAATTAGTAACTGGAAAAGAATTGCCCGTAAAAAATTTACACTTAGCAGAAGTCGCGGGTCTAAAGGGCATAAAGGAAGCATCATTAACTATTACTGGTTGTAAAGATGAGTGGAAGTTTTTTGAAAATGTTACTCTGAAGGTGGCGGTCGCTCACGGTTTGGAGAATGCTAAAGAGTTAATTGAAAAGATCAAAAAAGGAGATCTCTCTTATCATTTTATAGAGGTAATGACTTGCCCCGGAGGTTGCATTGGTGGCGGAGGCCAACCAAGATTTACCGATAATCACACTAGAGAGAAACGAATCGCAGCTCTCTACCGTGAAGATGAAGGGAAAAAAATTCGTAAATCTCATGACAATCCAGATATAGAAAAATTGTACAAGGAATTTTTGGGGAAACCACTCGGCAATCTTTCCCATAAATTACTACATACCCATTATCATAAGAGAGAAAGGGTATAACTTTAAAACGGAGGTTTTTTTATGGCCAAGATTTTATGTATTGATGATGAGCTAGATGTGCTAGAAAGTTGTTCTACTATTCTTAAATCAAAGGGGCATATTATTAAATGTGCTGGTAATGGCACCGATGGATATAAAGAGGCATTAAATTTTAAACCTGATTTGATAATATTAGATGTGATGATGGATAGCCATACCGATGGGTTTCATGCTGCTTATCAATTTCGAAATAATGAGAAATTAAAAAATATACCTATTTTGATGTTGACTTCAATTAATCAAATTTCGAAATTAAAGTTTAATAAAGAAAAAGATGGGCAATTTCTACCAGTTGATGAGTTTATGGAAAAGCCTATTGTGCCTCAGAAATTACTTGCGGAGGTTGATCGACTCTTAGGTTTAAAAGAAGAAAATATTAATCGAGAGGGAGTTAAAAACGTTTATTAAGTTTATTAGTTTTATTAAGTTTATTAAAGAGAAGTTGGTCCTGTAAGTGATGGTTATACTATCGCTTATAGGCCAGCGTCGGGGTCTTCTTGAGATGATTATGAGTTATCAATTCAAAAAATATATCTTATTTTGTTAAAAAAACTCCACTATGAAATGAAGATGGTAAACATTCTGGTTTCAAGAAGACCCTTCTTTAAAGATATGATTATATGATGATATGATGAAGGCACTATGAGAGAACGAGTATTTAATTTATTAGTAATTGATGATGAAAATGGGATACGTGCAGGAATCACTAGGGTTTTAGAAAATCACCGAATTAAGTTTATCGATTTTGACACCATCTTGTCTTTTAAAATTTATAGTGCAGCTTCACTTGGGGATAGCGAAAAAATTATTCTTCAAGAAAATTTTAGTTTTTATATTATTGATTATCTCCTCCCAGATGGTAATGGCATACAGTTTTTAAACTTATTAAATGAACGGGTTAATAATACCTACCTAGCAATTATGATCTCTGCCCATGGAGAGTTACCGCTTGTTGTAAACGCGGCCAAATGCGGGGCCTTTGATTTTATTGTGAAGCCCTTTGGTCCTAATGAAATAAGAAGCGCTGTTTACAAGGCAGCGGAGTATTTTTTATTATTAGAAAGAAATAAAGAGTTTGAAGCAGACAAAAAGAGAATTCGTTATGAATTTATATCCATTCTTGCTCATGAGCTAAAATCTCCTATCAATGCGATAGAGAGTTATTTAAATATTATGGAGGGACATCTTCAAGGAGAGTTAATAAATAACTATCAAAGACCGATAGTCCGATCAAAGACTAGGATACAAGAGATGCGTAAATTAATTAATGATTTGCTCGATCTCACTAAAATAGAATCTAATTGTCGTGAAAGAAATATTGAAGAGATTAACCTTTGTGAAGTCATGCATAATTGTTTAGAGAGCTACCAACCTCTGGCCAAGCAGAAAAATATTAGAATTAATTATCAAATTGATGAAAAGCTATTGATTAATGCCAACCGCTCTGAAATTGAAATGCTAGTTAATAACCTAATCAGTAATGCTGTGAAATATAACAAAGATAACGGGACGGTTGATTTTACTGCTTCTATTCAAGGAAAAAAATTAAACATCATCATCGTAGACAGTGGAATTGGAATTGCTAAAGATGAAAAAAACAAATTATTTTTAGAATTTTCTCGAATTAAAAACGAAAATACCAAAAATATTTCTGGTAGTGGTCTTGGATTATCAATTGTAAAAAAAATTGTTGATCAGTACCATGGAAGTATTGAAGTTGAAAGCGAAGTTGATAGAGGGACAAAATTTTTTATTAGCTTAACCATTGTATAGCATAGGAATATTAGAGCAATATTAGAGGAATATTAGATGAAGAAGGAATTTGAAATATTAAATCCACAAAATATTTATAAAGAAATAGAAGAGATTAAAGGATTAGCATTAAAAAAAACGTTGATAGGGGAATCTGTAAAAGATGTAATGCGAATTTTAAAAAATTCCCTAGATGGAGAAAGACCAACTCCCAAGGATGTTCTAACTCTTTTGGAGATAAAAGATCCAGAGCTTTTGCAAGAACTTTATCGAACCGCCAACCAAATCAAAAACACCATATATGGAAATAGGATAGTTATATTTGCCCCACTATACCTTTCTAACTTTTGTCAAAATGAGTGTCTTTATTGTGCTTTCAGAAAGGGCAATCTTAAGTTAAAACGAAATTCTTTAGATCAAAATGATATCATAAGTGAAACTAAGGCCCTACTTGAACAGGGTCATAAAAGGCTGCTATTGGTGATGGGGGAAAGTAATGAGAATAGTAGTCAATTGGGACTCGATTACATGATTGAATCGATAAGTACTATCTATTCAGTTGAATGCCCGACCTCCTCAGCTGCCATTACAGATACAAAACATAAAAATAGAATTAGACGAATTAATGTTAACATGGCACCACTCTCAGTTGAAGGATTTAAAAAATTACAACAAAGCAAAATTGGAACCTTTCAAATATTTCAAGAGACCTACCATCAACCAACATATAAACTTGTTCATCCAAAAGGCCCAAAATCAGACTATGATTTTCGTTTACATACGATTGATCGTGCATTTCAAGCGGGCATTCCGGATGTAGGTATAGGTGTCCTTTTTGGACTACATGATTATCGCTATGAGATTCTTGCTCTACTTCAACATATCACCCATTTAGAAAATACCTACGGTGTAGGTCCACACACTATCAGTGTTCCTAGAATTGAACCTGCATTTGGCTCTGAATTAAGCTACAATATCCCTTCCGCTGTCGATGATGAAACTTTTTGTAAAATTATGGCCGTTTTACGAATTGCGGTTCCTTACACCGGAATAATTCTAAGCACAAGGGAAAATAAAGAGACAAGAACCAAGGCATTGCAGTTAGGGATTTCACAAATATCTGCTGGTTCAAGAACTAATCCTGGGGGATATAGCGATTTCAAGAATGATGACAAAAGGGATGCCGAACAGTTTTCATTGGGAGACCATAGAACTTTATTAGAGGTAATTAAAGATTTAACTTCTCTAGGATATATTCCATCTTTTTGCACTGGATGCTATCGCAAAGGTCGGGTGGGAAAAGATTTTATGGATTTAGCTGAACCTGGGGCCATAAAAAATCATTGCCAAGCAAATGCGATCTTAACCTTTAGTGAATATTTACAAGATTTTGCTGATCCCCAATTAGTGGAACGGGGTGAGAAATTAATAGAGCAAACCATCCACAAAGAGTGGCAATCTAACTCTTATATTAGTAATTTACGCAACACCCTTACCTCTATTAAAAATGGGGAAAGGGATATCTATTTATAGCTGGAGTGTATAGCTGGAGTGTATAGCTGGAGTGCATAATATGCTTGATGAAATAGTAAACGCATTAAATCTTAGAGGAGAAGAACAAAGAGCTCTTCACCAAAAGGCCCGTGCTTTAACAATCAAAAACGTGGGGGCCAATATTTATCTGCGAGCGCTAATAGAGTTCTCAAATATTTGTAAAAAAGATTGTTACTATTGTGGTATTCGAAGCAGCAATAAAAAAGTATCCAGATATCAATTATCTTTTCAGAGAACGATGGAGATAGTTGAAAATATTTATCGAGCAGGGATCAATTCTATCGTTATTCAGTCAGGGGAAGAACAAAGTGAAAATTTCATAAAAGAGATCGAATCTATCTTATACGCAATCAAAGATCGATATGCTGATGATATTAGAGTAACTCTTTCTTGCGGTGAGCAGTCGAAAGAGTGCTATCATCGCTGGTTTTTGGCGGGCGCTAAAAGATACTTACTACGATTTGAAAGTAGTAGCGAAAAGATTTACAACACTATCCATCCGAATAACAATAATCATAATTTTAACGCTCGCTTGAACTCACTTAAAGATCTTAAAGATATTGGATATCAAGTAGGTTCTGGTTTTATGATCGGGTTTCCAGGACAAAGAATTGAAGATATTGCAAATGATCTATTATTTTTAAAAATGCTCGACGTTGATATGGTTGGTATGGGCCCATATATTGAACACAGAGACACTCCTTTATATGCACGTAAGGAAGAATTACTATCTCCGTCAGAACGTTTAAGTCTTGGACTAAACTCAATAGCAGTCCTACGTCAACTAATGAAAGATATTAATATAGCATCAACTACTGCTCTCGAATCCCTTCACCCGCAAGGAAAGATATTGGGACTAAAGGCGGGGGCAAATGTTGTTATGCTTAATTTTACCTATAGCGAATATGAGGATAAATATTCTTTGTATGAAAACAAGAGTAAAGCTAGATTTGCTAGCTATGATTCTGTAAAGAGATCATTGGAGCAAATTAGTATTGCAGATCAAAGTTTTATAATTGATCCTAAGCAACATGGAGATTCACTTCACTATAAAATGAAATGAAATGAAATGCAATGAAAGTAAATGAAGAGTAATATGAATACTGAGACAAGAAAAGAACGAGATGAGTTAGGTGAAATGGATATTGAGGGTGATGCGCTTTATGGCATTCACTCCCTTCGGGCAAAGAGTAATTTTCCCGTGAGTGACATTTGTCCATTTCATATCGAATGGTACCAAAATATTGGACTAGTAAAAAAGGCCTGCTATTTAACTTACGTTAAGTATAAGCATGAATTGACAAAAAAATACGACTTAAAAAGAATAACCATTCCATTGATTTACGATCATGTTTTGAAATGTTTAATGGAAAGTTCCCAGGAAATAATTAATGGAGATCACTTTCAACATTTTATTGTACCTGGAATTAGCGGAGGCGCTGGCACTAGTATCAATTTGAATGTCAATGAAATAATTTGTAATCTAACAAAAATCAAATTAAGTGAATCAGTTGGATTAAGTGATGCAATTGGATTAATCAATTCAATTGATCCAATTGAAACTGCCAATGTATTTCAATCTACTAACGACGTTATTCCTAGTGCTTTGAAAATTACTCTGATTTTTCTGCTGAAAAAATTGGAAGATGAAATATCCTGCTTACGAAAGGAAATCGAGAAAAAAGAAAATATCTATCGGGATGTTTTAAGAATTGGATATACTCAATTACAAGAGGCAGTTCCTACCTCATTCGGAAAATTATTTAGTAGTCAGCAGCGTGCGCTCTCGAGAGATTGGTGGCGAGTTTCTAAATGCTTTGAACGATTAAAAACCATTAATATCGGAGGAGGCGCTATCGGAACAGGCCTGGCCATTCCTCAGTTCTTTATTTTTGAAGTAATAAATCAACTAAGGGAAATTTCTAATTTACCGCTTACACGAGGGGAAGATTTAACAGATACAACCTCCAATCTTGATGTTTTAGTTGAAGTCCATGCAATTTTAAAAGCACACGCTGTTAATTTGGAAAAAATTTCTTCTGATTTACGTCTGCTCGCTAGCGATTTTCATGGACAGTTCCAATTGTGCTTGCCTAAAAAACAAGTTGGCAGTTCTATTATGCCTGCAAAAATTAATCCGGTGATTGCTGAATTTGTTATCAGTTCTTCCCATAAGATATATGTTAATGATCAGTTAGTCTCTTCTCTTTGTGGACAAGGACACTTAGAATTAAATGCCTATTTGCCAATCATCGGACATACTATGATTGAAAGTATAAAGCTACTGATTGCCGCCAATAAAACACTTAATCAAAACATGATCCAAGATTTAAATATAAATTTAAATATAAGAAGTGAAGAAAGTAAGAAAAAACCTAGCATAAGTACAGCGTTGATTCCATATATCGGACATAAGCAGGCAGCGAAAGTCGCAAGTTTAATGAGAGAAAAATCCCTTGATATCGAAAGTGCCTGTCAAGAATTAAATATATTAAGTGGTGTACTTGATCGTGAAACACTAAATAGAATTCTCTCTCCTGGTGAATTATTAAAGTTGGGTTTTACTTACAAAGAGATATTAGAAAGGTTGGAATTTTAAAAAATGAAAAATAATTTAAAAGCTAATCTTCCCCATTTGGGAATTTTAGGTAAAAGAAATGTTGGTAAAAGTTCTTTGATGAATCTCCTAATAGGACAAGATATTTCTATTGTTACTGATCAACCGGGGACCACTACTGACCCCGTAAAAAAACAGATTGAACTAGGAGATTTTGGGGCAGCAGTTTTAATCGATACAGCAGGAATTGATGATCAAGGAGATGGAGATCTAAGTTTACTGCGAGTAAAGGCCAGCAGAAGAATTATTGAACAATTAGACTTTGCAATTATTGTAATCGCTGAGAACGACTTTAATTCTTATGAAGAAGAACTAATTTCTACTCTTATCTCCCTTAAAACTCCGTATATCGTAATACATAATAAAAAAGATTTGCAAACAATCGATCCGAATTTAAAAGCAGCGATTGAAAAAAAATTTGCCACCAACGTATTTGAATTTAGCAACAAATTTACAGAATCAAGAAATAGAGATGAGTTGGTTAGATTGATCAATAAACATTTTTCCGTCTCAATATTGAGTACTCCCTCTATTATTGGTGATTTGGTCAATTATGGTGATTTGGTGGTTTTAGTAACTCCCATTGATAAGGAAGCACCTAAGGGAAGGTTAATTCTTCCGCAAGTTCAAACTATTCGTGATGCACTTGATAATGATTGTATAGTGACAATCGTCAAAGAAAGGGAGCTAGATATTTTTTTAAAAAAAATTAATATTGAACCCAAATTGGTCGTTACCGACAGTCAAGAGTTTTTAAAAGTTGCTGCCACCGTCCCATCTCATATACCACTAACTAGCTTCAGCATATTGTTTGCGCGATTAAAAAATGATTTTAACAAATTGGTTTCTGATACTTACAAGATTTCTGAGCTTAAAGACGGGGATAAAGTTTTAATCAGCGAATCTTGTTCCCATCACGCGTCTGGGGATGATATTGGAAGAGTGAAGATCCCTAGATGGATTAGTAACTTTACTGGAAAAAAAATTATCTTCGAGACGGTTTCTGGTCATGATGATCTTCCCGCTAATATAGCAGAGTACGCTTTACTCATTCAATGTGGTGGATGTATGTTAACTAGAAAACAAATATTAAATCGAATGCAAAAAGCAATTGATAAAAATGTTCCTATCACTAACTATGGAATGGTTATCGCCTACACCCAAGGAATATTCAGTCGGGCCATATCTTCTTTTTTTCAATACAATGGGAAAGATTTGAACTACTCAAGTGTTTGATCTAGGTTTATAAAAAATGAAAAGGAAAAATTTTTATGCGAATTAGGGTATTCTTTTTTCTATTGCTGTTTTCTTATTGTCTCATTTTATTCCGGTCCCCATCTAGCTATGCCTGGGATAATCATGCAACGCTTACTTACTTCTCTCTTTTGCAAAAGTATTCTCTAAAAGCACCGCTACTTCCCGCTGAATCATTAGAGCGATTTTTAATTAAGGAAAAGAACTCACTAGTAAATTGGTTAGAGCAAGAAGAGGATTGGTTACAAAAAAACCTTAAAAACTATCCTCCTGTTCCTGAAATAATTAAGTTTAAAGCTAAAAATAAGGCCCATGCCAGTGATGGTGAGCAACTGATAAAGGATTTTCTTTATGCTATTCGTATAAACCCCCATATGCCCCTACCCTTATATTCCTATGTCACACTTGATCGTCCTCGTAATCCAGGACGAACTACAATTCCACTCTCAAAAGTTTCACTTTTGACTTTTGATATTCCCAATCTCCCTTTCGAGGAATTAAAAGAAGGAGAGGTGGTCAGTGCCCTAGAGGTGGTTAGTAGTGCAAGCGATGAACCAGATTATGGGATGGATATAGGTCTTTTCAGCAATAATGATCAAAATGATTTTAATAAACTCTACGCTTTTGGAGATAATCCATTTGGTTCTAGTGATAACCCTTATGCCTCCCAGGCCCCATTTCACCTTGGGTACTTTCATGAAAAAAATCACAAGTTGCAAACGCTTCCCCTTGTGCAAAGAAATTTCAGCGAGTATCGCATTCATCTTTTTAGTGGACTTGCAAAATTGGCCGCGGAATTGGGACATCCCTATTGGGCATTTCGTTTTGCAGGATGGGCATTGCATTATTTACAAGATTTAAATCAACCTTATCACGCCTCGCTCTTTCCAGGGGCATCTGCTAAAGACATTGATGAATTTGTGCCACTTTTTAAAAAGACTACCAACCAGCATGTAATTGTTGAAAACTATCAATACAACATTTTTGTAAATTTAATTAGTGAGGGAAATTTTCAACATCCACTAATTCTGGCATTACAAAATGTACTACAAAATGGGGGAGGGGAAAACGATTCCCCCTATCGCAAATATCCAATTGAGAGCTGGGCTCGTTTGCTAGTTAGTAGTGAATCTTCCGCTAGCGCAAAGGAGTTGTACAATATTTTGCGAGAGGCATTTCCATCTAAGTACATTGATGATCCTAACTATACTTTTTCCTTTGGTCCATCAGAGTTTGATACTTATACCTATCTTCAACAAAATAATGAATCCATAAAACAGCGCCTGGATGAGTTTTTTATCTCGCGCTTCAAGCAGTTAGGGGATCTTAACAGAGAATTTCTGGAACAATTAAGTATTAAGTATTAAGTATTAAGTAAAAAGCTTGATTTTTTTCCCCTGAAAAAAGGCACAGACTTTACCATAAAATTGCAATGAATCTCCATCAACTATGATACCTGTACCATTGGGAGAGGCATAAAGTGGTGATTTGATTTTTTGAGAATATTTTAGGAAATATTGGTCGTAGCGTTTGGAATTTTCATAATGGGGAAAAAATTCAAAATCCACCAAATTTAATGATGATAAGTTTTTAAGGTGTTCTAAGTTTT
>JADGBS010000109.1 GCA_015231325.1 Oligoflexia bacterium
CATCCTCTTGCTTATCCACTTCGTCATTCACATCATTCTCATTATTCTCGGCCTGCTCATCTTTTGTTTTCTTCTTCGCTTTAACAACAGTATCTTTGCCCAGCATATCCTCGCTCATCCCTTTTTCTTCTGATGAGTTCTTACTCAGAATATCTTTGTCGGTCTCAAACTCTTTCTCCAGATCCTCAATCTCGCTCATTATGTCTGCCAATTCAGCATCATCAAATCCTTGATCTAAATCCTTTGCTTCCTTTGCCATATAGATCCCATCCTCCCGTTCATTATATTATTCATCACGATGTTAGAACTCATTAAGGACACGGGTACAAAACCAAAAAAACCAAATTGATCAGTAATAATTCGGATCAATCCAAGCGGTCTCATTATCTAATACTACCTTACTATTCTTAGGTCTGAGTCATCGGCAAAAAATAACTTGTCAAGAGCAGTTTTTACAAAATGCACAAGAAAAAATAAATAACCTTCGCAAATTCGTTGGAATAAACTGGAATAAACTGGAATAAACTGGAATAAACCAGAGCTGTTGGAAAAATAATAAAAACCAATCACAATACTCTGTAAAAATTATACAACCTAAGTACTTGATTATCTTTGACCTCTTTATTTTTTTCAACAAAATTTTTTTTCTCATGACAGTTTTAAGAAAATTCGGTACAAATTATTTCATTCGCATTCTTTTCATTTTTTTAAAGAGAATAACAATAAATTATAAGAGATGGTCTTTTATCTCTTAATTGAGGGGACGGCCTTGCACGAAGAACGCTTTAACGCCCTTTCATGGTTGCAAAAAGAAAGTTTTGACTCTGGTAAAGGCCATACGTTATCTAGACGTATAAAGAAACGTATTGCAAATAAGGCCCCTGTCGCAAATCAGGTAACAAGCGCCTCGAATCGCGCTCGTCATCGTCCGCAACACAATAGCGATGTTCGACAAGAATATAATCAAGAACAATGCAATTCTCTACATGCTGACGAGGTGGCACTCCCCATCTCTACCGAACGACTGGAAATCGTTACTTCTGTCGTCAATGATATTCAGGCAGAAGTTATCAAACAATTCAACCTCTATTATGCATCACACTTTACTAAATCATTAAAGCAAGAAGAAAACAAAAGATGAGCAGGCCGAGAATAATGAGAATGATGTGAATGACGAAGTGGATAAGCAAGAGGATGAGTTACAAGAGGAAATAGCAGCGGATGAAACTGCGAACGGTCAGGTTCTTGATGATAATAAAGTTATTACCGATGAAGTTGAGGTTGAGGCCAAGGTTAATGCCAGGGATGAAGTTGCAAAGGAGGATGAAATTGCGAAGGAGGACGAAGCAGAACTGGGAGTCGTTAATGATAAGATTGTTGACAAAGTTGAGGATAGTGGTTCATTTGCTTTTGAGGAAGATGTTTCATGGGGGACAAATTCTGCTGATACCGACAAAAGTTTGGATTCACTAAAAATAGATGGAGTGGTTAAGACACCTGTACAGATGGAGGTGGATGATTTTATTAAAATTGAAGAAAAGAAAAAAAAGGAGAGTCATATGGTAAATTTAGATAAAATCAATACGCCTAATGAAGTGGCCAAAGGTGACGCGCCGCGCGGTAACGCGCCGCGCGGTGACGCGCCCACGACCAAGATGAATTTTGCCATGAGCGGAAGTATGGAATTATTGTTGACCTTTGATGTTGATGGACAGCAGGTAAGTATAAAAGTTGAAAAGGGAAGCGGTTTGGTTATTGAATTAATGCATGGCATGAGATTTGTCGTGCCTTTAGGCAAGTAGATATTTATAGGTTTTTATAGATTTTTTCTTTGGAATTTATTTAGAATTTATTTGGAATTTATTTGCTTTTTTCCATTCTCAAGTTTGCGAATAATGTCGTACAATCTTCTGAAAAATAACTGATAGGGCAAGGCCGTTCTCCAGCACTGTCCTCAGCGTCGACGGGATTGAATTAAAATGTCAATTAAAATTTTGGGTGGAATGCTTAAGGGAATATCCTTAAATGTTCCCGATGGTGTTCGAGTGCGTCCCACTTCTGTTTTATTAAAGCGTAGAGTTTTTGATGCGCACCAAAAGTTAGAGGGATCGATTTTCGTTGATATTTTTGCCGGCAGTGGAGGAATGGGTTTAGAGGCATATTCCAGAAATGCCTCTGCGGTACTTTTAGTGGAAGTTGATCGGTCTGTATACGCAATTCTCAAAAATAATGTTGATAAATGCGTCAGTAGTATGGAAAAATTACAGGGAGGTCAACAATTTCGGCCGGATTGTTTTTGCCAGAATTTCGAACAGTGGATTTATCAACCGGACATTCGTAAATATTTTGAACGATTGTTGAGCGTGGAGGCATTGGCAGTTTCAAAGATTGTTTTTTTTATTGATCCACCGTACCGTGAACATCAACTTTATCAAAAAATAATTACTATACTAAGGAGCGATGAGAGATTGTCTTTTTTTCAGCAAAAACAGTTGGAGCTTTGGATTGAGGCGGATCCGCAGGTCGGAATTACGGATAAGAAGATTAAGGAGTGGGGGGGAGAAATTAAAAAGATGTACTTTCAAGCTTCCAAATTTGTTGCTATAACTGTTTTGAGATAGGTTAGATAGTTAATATAGGGGCGATAGGTACGATAGTATTAATTAGTATTAATTAGTATTGATTAGGATTAATTATGATTGAAATTAGCAGTAGAGCGATGGCGATTAAAGAGAGCGTCACCTTGAAGTTAAATGAAAAAGCAGTAATTTTAGCAGAGAAGGGAAGGAAGATTTATAACCTTACGGCGGGGCAGCTGCCATTTAAACCGCATCCACAGTTGTTAGAATCACTACAACGAGGTTTAGTACCGCTAAAAAGCTTTCAGTATACTGCCGTCGCTGGTGTTGCTGGTCTACGAAAGAAGTTTATTGAATATATAAAACAGTCGCGGAGGTTGGAATCGGAGTTAGTTGATTTCGGTTGTGTTGTTAGTAATGGTGCTAAACACTCCATCGATAACATCATTGGTTGTATTGTTAATCCTGGCGATGAAGTAATTGTGTTGGCGCCTTATTGGGTTTCTTATCCCGAGATGATCCGTTGTTGGGAAGGTGTTCCCGTGGAAATTGCGTCGAAAAAACAAGATAATTTTCTTCCCAAAGTGGAAGATATTGCTAAAAGGATTAATAATAAAACCAAAGCGATCATTATCAATTCCCCTAACAATCCTGCCGGGATCACTTATCCCCAAGAGTGGATGAAGCGATTTACAGACATGATTGCGGATGTGGTTTTTGAGTATCCTAAAATCACCTTGATCAGCGATGAAATTTATTTCGAATTAACGTACGATAATTCTCGGCCTACCTACCACTATCAGTTCAATCATAAATTGTTAGAAAGGACGGTCATTGTTGATGGTATCTCTAAATCATTGGCATGTACTGGTTTGCGTATAGGGTACTGTTTGGCCCCTAAACATTTGGCAGCGGCGGTTGAAAAATTGCAGGCGCAGACCACATCTGGTGCCAATGCGTTGGTTCAGCATTCGCTGGTAGATTTTGACTTTGGTCAAATGGAAAATTTTTTAAATCCCATTCGTACACACCTAAGTAATAACGCGCAAATCGTAAAAAAAGTTTTTGGGGGGGCCGGAAATGGAGGTAAAGGATTGGCCGAGTGTTGGTATCCAATTAATTCTGCTTTTTATTTTTTGATAGATTTTTCTGTTACTCCCGTTTTTAGTCGTTATGCCCGTAGTAATACTAGTGGAAATGATTATTCTGCTGAAATCTGTCATGATCTCTTGGAGCAAAAGGGAATAGCGCTGGTTCCTGGTAGTGATTTTGGTGTGCCTAATTCAGGAAGAATCAGCTTGGTGTTGGAGGAGAAAGAATTTACCGAGGCCATGAATATTTTGGCAAAATTTTTATCATAAAAATCAAATGGCAGAGTGGGAAAAGTAGGCAAATATGTATTTGAGGGGAGGGATTGGTGATGAGGAGTTATTTACTTTCTTATTGGGGGGGATCGGTTTTAGGAGGAATGATTGTCTTTTTGTTGTTCACTTTTGTTACATTTTTCGTTGAGGGGTGTAGTTCATCTAATCAGGAAAAGCGGGAAGTTGCTGTTGATACCGCTAAGATTTATCTAACTGATAGAAAGTGTGATGACGCATTAAGTGTTTTGGAGGATGTAGGCAGGGATAATAAAGATGCAAAATATGTTCAAGCTTTAGCATCTGCTTATGCCTGTAGAGCGAATTATTCCACTCTGGTTTTTTATGGCACCAATCTTGATAAAATTAAAAGTGATCTTGATCATTTTTTTGGTTCGTTGACTACGTTTACTACTTCTTTGATGATCGATCCCGAAGATGCTAATTATACAAACTTACAAACTGCCATCAATCTGTTGTTGTATGCAGGCGACGTGTTAATTCCTTCCAGCGTAGAGAGAGCAAAAGTATTTTCTAGTGACGATGCAGGAAATATCAATATGCAGGCGTTATACATGGTTCTAACCCAATTAGGGAAATATATCTTCTATTATGGGAATGCCGATCCACAAACAGGCACTAAGGGAGGTGGAAGCTCCAGTAATGGGAATCCGAATCAATTTAGCAACGGATGTATCTACGAATATAATCCCAGCAATCCGATTTTGGCGTTGCTGATGTCTGCAGCACGCGCGACTGGAGAGCTAGGGAGTTGCACGTCAAATGCTACTGGGAGTCCCAAGCTTCTCGCCCTTCCGAACGCAAATACCACTAAGCGAATGTGCCAAGGGATAGTGCTTTTTAATACATTGCTAGATCTAGTTTTCAATACCGTTCTCCCAGCGGATAGCAAGGCATTAACCAATTTACGTACTACTTTTGAACAATTATGTTCTGGAGGGACATATGCCCAATACGTAGGCGATCTTTGTAATGTGAAGATACAGAGCTCTTGCGAAACTAATTACGCTACTCCTCCAGAATCAGATAAGTTGCAGGCATATTTTTTCCTGATTTTTGAAAAAATGTTTATCTAATCGGTTACGTATATCATATATCGTACTTGAATGAGGGGTGGGGAGATGCGGAAAATTAACTCAGGGAATTGGTTTTACTGGAAAATTTTTGGCGTAGTGTTAACTTTGTTACCTCCATTTCTATCTCTATTTCTAATCGATATCTCCTGTGTTCAATTAGCGACGGCCAAAGAGGTACGCTATTTGCACCGTAGTCCCAAGGGATTAATGATGGGGGATGCTTTCACTGCGGTTGCCGATGATGAATATACCCTGTTTTATAATCCTGCGGCGCTGGGACGACACCGAGGAGTTTCTGCTTATTTTATTAATCCCGACGTGAGTGTGACCAACGTTCTCGATGAAATGGATCGATTCAAAAATTTTCCGCAGGATGATCCAGTGGGCATTGCTGAACGGGTTATAGGGTTACCATTACATCTACATTTAGCAGGTACTCCTGGGTTTAAGCTGGCATCATTTGGGATGAGCTTTTTTGCCAATTTTACTACCAATATATCTCTTAAAAATTATATTCATCCGGCCGTTGATGTTGATTATCGCTATGATAGAGGTTTTGTTATCGGATATGCCTACACCCTCGGTAGTGGTTTTAAACCCAAGCGTGAAGGCAGACGCAAAAAAAGCTCGAAGTCATCGAGCGCTGGTAAGAATGTCTCGCTAGGCCTAGCGGTCAAACATATGAATCGCCAGGGAATAGATAATAGTTTTGATCTTTTTGGAGCAGAATTACTTAATATAATTTCTGAGGGAAAAGGCAAAGACTTTAACCAGATCAGGAATGATTTGGGATATTCCAAAGGAAGCGCTTGGGGGGTGGATAGTGGAGTGGAATTTTCTTGGACTAGTGGGCGCTCGCAATTCAATTTAGGGGTTGCGGCACAGGATATAGGTAATACTACGTTTGAGCACGATGAAGGTACTGAACGTGTTCCTACTCAAGACATGTTACTAAGTATTGGAACATCGTTTAGACAAGATTTTGCGCTGCTCGATTATACTCTCTCGTTGGATGTGCATCCAATAAATCAGGATATAGACTACCTTAGAAGAATGCATGTTGGTTTTGAGTTGGGAATTCCTTTTGTCAGTCTGTTGCTTGGTTGGAATGGTGGTTATGTCAGTTACGGGGTACAATTGGAGCTTTGGCCAATCAAAATTCTTGCAGGTTTTTATGGAGTGGAGTTAGGGGGAAAGTATGGACAGTTGAAAGGAAATCGGGGAATGATCTATATTTCGATACTTAATCTTTCTTTTGATTCGTAGTGTGAATCATACTGCGGACCGAGTGCGGATTTTAGATATTGCGTATTGAGTATTAGGATAAATATTATAGAATATGGTTATGAGGGAATTTATCAATACCTGAAAAATGTCTAAAAAATACCTGAACCAAGGAGTTGATCATCCCTAAAAACTATATTATTCAAGTAAAAAAGAGAAATTATGGGCCTCTTTCTAAAGAAGAGGTGCTCTTTTTTTTACATAAGAAACAGATCTCTCTGAATACCTTTGCTTATTCATTGGATAATAGACAGTGGATGATGCTAGGAGATTTTGAAGAATTTTCTGATCAGTTACCACCAAAACCGCTAAGTAACATCGAAAAAAAGATTTTTTATCTGTATCAAAAAGATAAAGATGGTAAAGATGGTAAAGATGGTAAGGTATTAGGGCCATATACCAAAAGCGAGATTTTAACAAAATTAAATTCGGTAGAGATTACTTTTTTTGATTATGTATTTCCCGAAGATTTGGGTAATTGGGTTTTGATTAAGCAAATTCCTGCCTTTTCTCCCTGTTTGCCGGAGAAGCCGCTACAGATTCCAGTCATTGAAAGAGAGCGGGCAAATGCTCAGGAGTTACAAGAGCTGGTGGCGACCGATCGTGAAGCTCTTTTACCAGTATCACCTTCATCACCTGTTTCTGAAGATAGTGTTTTATGTGTTAGTGTTGATGGACATGGGGATTTGTTGATCAAAAACAATCCTGATTGGATGATTGAGCGCGGGGAGCGAACCCTCGGTCCTTATCGATACTTAGAAATTGTTAAGATGTTACAAAAAAGCATCATCGCCCAAAACTGTAAGATCAAACATGCTAGTGAGGATGTCTGGCGATTATTAGCTGACGTTCGTGAGTTCGATACAAGCGTTATTAAAAAAATTCTTAGTGATAAAGTACAAGATGCTAGCAAATTATTTATTCACCGAAAATTTAAACGAACTTCATATTTAGGACCTGCCAGTATTATGTATTTGGGCAAGCTGTATCGAGGAACTTGCACTAGCATCAGCGAGGGGGGATGCTTTGTAGAATTACGGCCATCTGATTTTCAACTGCACAAGGAAATAGTAGTAAAAATCATGCCTGGAACTGTTCCTCTGTCAATAGAGGCGAAAGCAAAAATTGTCTCAATTAATGAACGTAGTCCCCGAGGTATTGGTATGAAATTTTTAGAACTAAAACATGTGCAAAATGAGGAGATTAGAAGATTTGTTGATAAATATACTAAGTAGGAGTAATAAATAGTAAGTATTAACTAGTAAGGTCGGATGGCGTGGAGGCAACATGATAATAACAGTTAATCATGGAGAAATTTAAGTGAAGACTTATGTATTAGACACTAACGTATTGCTTTTGGATCCATTGTCAATTTATAAATTTGCAGAAAACAATGTTTTTATACCTTTGGTATGTATAGAAGAGCTTGATAGATTTAAAAAAGATCAAAACGAGAACGGGCGCAATGCACGTTTTTTTTCCCGAGTTGTGGATGAGTTAAGAAAAAAAGGATCTTTGGCCGATGGCATAAAATTAGAAAATGGCGGGACACTGATAATTAGCAATTGTACCGATGCGGATACATTGGGTGGGGCAAAAGCACTAAGCAAAAGCTTGGAAATGATAAATTTGGCCAGTGATAAAAGTGATAACCTGATTTTGGGGTTGGCCATTGCTTTGAAGAACAAAGGAAAAGATGTCGTATTGGTCACTCAAGATATCAACTTGAGATTGAAAGCTGATGTTTTTAGGGTGGTTGCCGAGGACTATGGATACAGAGGTATATCACAAGATGCGTTATATCAGGGGCATACGGAGTACCATTTAACGTCTGAGCAATTTGAAATCTTTCGGAAAAACGAATTTTTACCTATTGAGTTTGCTTCCGTTGCAGAAAAGGGTCCGGTTGAGAAAGATGCAGCGGAGAGTGGAGCGGAGAATGCTTTAGTAATTTATCCTAATCAATATTTGGTATTGGTGGATATCGAAAAAGAGGCCTCTCATAATAATGCCACGAATACCACTAATGCTACTAATGTCGCTAATGCTACTCTGGGCCCTCATAAAAAAACGCGTGCTTATGGTAGATATACTGAAGTCAATGGACAGAAAGGGATAGTCCCACTGATCAGTTTAAAAGATGGAGTTTGGGGAATATACCCTAAAAATATTGAACAACACTTTGCTTTAGATGCGTTATTAAATGACGATATTAAGTTAGTGACTTTGGCGGGTAAGGCCGGCACGGGAAAGACGTTGATTGCCATAGCTGCCGCTTTGGAGAAGACTATTACTCGCGGAGAATATATGCGACTGTTGGTTTCTCGTCCTATTCAACCGATGGGTAAGGATCTAGGGTTTTTACCAGGAGGAATTGAAGAAAAGATGAATCCCTGGATGTTACCGATTTTTGATGCTTTAGATTTTATTTTTGGTAAGTATAAAACAAGAGAAGTTAGTGGCCCGTCGGCGTGGATGGCGCTAAAGGACAAAGGTCTATTGCAGGTAGAACCGTTGACTTATATTCGGGGACGCTCAATCCCGTCCCAATTTTTTATTATTGATGAAGCACAAAACCTGTCGCCGCATGAATTAAAGACCATTATCACCCGTGTGGGAGAGGGATCAAAGATTGTTTTATCTGGAGACTATGAACAAGTAGATAATCCCTATTTGGATACAGTTAACAATGGGTTAACTTTTGTTATTGAACGAATGCGGGGCCAGAAGTCCACCGCTCACGTTACATTGAAGTCGGGTGAGCGCTCTTTTCTTTCTGAGTTGGCGAGCAAGTTATTATAAGCAAGTTATTATAGGTAAATTACTGCGAGTAAGGTGTTATTAAGGATGACATACCAAAGAAAAAATTTAAGGGCACCGATCGTTACTTTTTTGCTCTTTGAAGATGAAGGATATGTTCACAAAGCAAAGTTGGCAAACATTTCTAAGGGGGGGGCATTAATCTCTCAACTACCGCATTTTCCGAGTGTGAATATTGTTGGAACATTGCTGGATATACCACAACTTCCTGTAGTGAAAACAGATGATTTGGAAAAATTACAAGAGACTGCATTACTTCCTAAAAAGCGTACTATTTTTCGCACAAGGTTACGAACGGTCAGAAGAACTACTGAAACCAGCAGCGTAGCAGATGTTTTTAGTAAAAATATTGGTTCCGAATTTGTTGATATGCCCTTACAGCAGGATCTGCTGCTGGCAATTGATGAGTATATTGCAAATTATTCATACAACCTCATATTTTTATTACGCTTGTTAGATTCCAACGTAATTGAAGGTGAGCGTTTAGAAAAAATTCAAATTTTGTCTGAGATTCTAGGCCATGAGAAAGGTTTAAAAGTACCAATTTTGGGACAAAAAGTTATCAATGATTACAAAAGTCTACAATGGTGAAATACCATATCATTGCATTTTTAGTAACGCCAAGTTTTTTTCAAACTCTTCAATAAAATTCGACAATTCCTGTCTTAGCAATGGTAAATCTTGGGTGCGGCGAAGTAACTCTCGTAAAATTGCTGCAGCATGAAGTATTACTGCTTGCTGACTCGATAGATTTAACTGCCCCAACTGAGTATTGACTTGCGTGGCCACATTTCTTGTTTCAACTAGTAGTCTAGGTAAGGATAATTTTGTTAGATCGATAGCATCCGTACTTTTGTCAGCATCAGCGTCTGTAGCTACAGACGCAAGTGCGGGCATTTCGGTTTCTGTAGACATTCTGAACGGAATAATTTTTCCTCTAGCTCTTCCTTTTCTTTTAGGATGGGGCGCTAAGGTCGGTGGCAAGTGGATAATATTATCTATAGATTTATCCTGAGATCTATCCTGCTTGTCGCCACTACTGTTGTGATCGCTGTTATTATTTTTCATGCATGCAAATTACCTTATCTGGCGGAGCTTTAGCAATCGCTTTTTGTTGACGACCATTTTTTATAAAAAACGGTTACTAGGATGATGAATTTTTTTCATGAGGGTTACCATTTCACAAGGGTTACCATGAGGGGCCACGAGAAGGATGAACGTTAATCCCACTAAACAAAGCTTTCAGTAATGATGGTGCCAATTTACTTAAGGACCACAGATGGGCCATAATGATGATTGGGCTTGACTTGATGGAAGTGAGGATCAGACATTCCCCTTTTTGAGGATCAAATTCACTAATGATCAGTGGTGTTGTCGGATGGGAAACAGTGGCAGGGGCAACTCGGGATGCGTAGATACTAATTAATTTCTCCTCCAGCTCGCCACCTTGTTCGGTAAGTGGGTGGCGATCCCCACTTACGCTCATATTGGTAATCTTTTTGCGTTTCTTTTTACTCACAGTGCCCGCTGTAGCAACAGCGGCCGCTGTTCCTGCAGCGGCCGTTGTAGGAGCGTCGGTTGATGCCAATATATCTGTCATATCTGTCGCCTGTGCATCCGTTTCAGTGTGAGCAAGGTCATGATAAATGATTTTTAAAGAGGAAGTTCCTATGTTGGATTTAAGCAGCGTCCATACTTCTTCGAAAAATTGACTACGGTCATTCTCTAGCTTCCCTCTGAGCTCGGTAGTAACTGAGAAGATCTCTTCTATTAATTGTAGGTTGTTTTTCAATACCCATTTCGAATGGTAGTCACTAAAAATGTCATGTAATTGCTGAGGATTCATTTGCATAAACTGTTGGTGGTCTATTCCCAGCTGTTGCGTCGAAATTACCGGAAAAAAACGTTCACTATCGATTAATAATTGCGATAGGTCAGCGGCATTGGTATCCAGGTCCTGCGGATAGAGCAGAAGGTTAATTTTTTCTTGACCCATCTCGCTAAGGTCTATCTCTAGTGTTCTGTCGTCCTCCGGTGAAGTTGTACGAACCACTAATGTCCATGGTGATTTCAGGTAACCGATTTTGGCCTCAGGATATTTCTGATGATCAATATTCATGTGTAAGCTCATTCTTGTCGTACTTGGTTAATAACAAAAACTGCATAGTTTCTAACAAATTTTTAATTATATTAAAATAAAAAAAGAGAGGTGCTGCAAGTTATTTGCATAACCGCTGCTAATTATTTAAATATTATCCTTTATCAGCGTTAGGGAGACCATCAAAAATTGAAGAAGAAAATTAAAAATTATCCAGTTTACTTATTGTTTTTATTTTTATTTTTATTTCTTATAAGTTTACTGGCCAAAGATGGAGTACTTAGGGAGGGAATGGCACAAAGCGAGCGGGCGATGAGAGAGGCATTTAGTAGTAAAGTATTGAAGCATAAGGTTAATGATAAGGTTAATGATCAGACCAATGATCAGTTTAATGACAAAGAATATAAGTGGCAGAGCAAGAGCGTCAATTATAAATACGATTTCAACGGTGATGGAACTTTGGAAACAGCTCGGTTAGAGAAAAAAGATGGGGAAGATTGGTTCTATATATTCGGTACCGATGGATCCATAAGGTTAAAACAAAAGTTGCATCGATTAGGTAGTGGTAGTTGGGCATACAAGATCAAAGTAGTTGAACTTTCATCCAATCCTAAACGTAGCGCTAGATTATTATTACTATACTATTACCAGGGAAACTACCGATTGCTGAATTTTCGGGGAAGTAGTCTAGTTTACTTTATTACTATCGACAACCATAATTGGGATACAATTTTTATATCTACGTTTTCATCTTTGTGAGTACCTAATTCTGCACTTGCTTTTTCTCGATCTCTCGTACCACTTCCCTTTTTCTTTGCAACGCCTCCGCTCTCGTTATCCTTTAATTTCAATTCTACATAACTA
>JADGBS010000010.1:0-494 GCA_015231325.1 Oligoflexia bacterium
GTATGATGTTTTTCCTCTTCCTTTTCAAGTTCCCTGATTACGGAATTGTCTGACGGTAAAGGGAATATTGTTAACATCGACCCTGAGTCTAAAGAAGCGAAAAAATACCTATCACAAGAATAGCAAGTGTAATAAATAATTTTCGTTAATTTTCGTTAATTGTTAATTAAGGAGCAGATATATGGCACATAAGAAGGCCGGTGGGTCTACGAGAAATGGCAGGGATTCTAATCCCAAAATGCGTGGTACCAAACGTTTCGGGGGAGAGCTGGTGATTCCAGGAAACATTATTGTGCGTCAGGTTGGAACGCGGATTCATCCTGGTGTTGGCGTAGGCATGGGCCGAGATTTTACTATTTTTGCTTTAGTTGAAGGGACTGTTAAATTCAGTAGTTATACTAAAAAAAGAAAAGTTGTTTCGGTGTTGCCTGTGTCGCCTGTGTTGTCCGCTTAGTGAAAAATTTTTCCATAAAAAGTTCTTATAAAAAATCCTC
>JADGBS010000010.1:504-35290 GCA_015231325.1 Oligoflexia bacterium
ATGAAATTCATAGATGAAGTAAATATCACAGTAGTCGCCGGAAAAGGTGGAGACGGAGCGGTCAGTTTTCGTCGAGAAAAATATGTCCCCTATGGAGGCCCAGATGGTGGTGATGGTGGTAAGGGTGGGGATGTCTGCCTACAAGCGGATGAGAATTTAAATACCCTAATAAAATTTCGAGGAAAAAAGATCTACCATGCCCAGGATGGGAAGAACGGTTCTGCGTCGCAATCCAGTGGCAAGTCTGGGGCGGATCTGCTCATTAGAGTTCCAGTGGGGACTTTGGTTATCAATAATCAAAACGGTGAGTTGATTTGTGATCTTTGTGCCCATGAGCAACTGGTGAAAATTGCTCTTGGTGGTCGAGGTGGCGCTGGGAACGCTGCTTTTAAAGGACCAATAAATCAGACACCTCGTTTTGCAGGCACTGGTATGGAAGGAGAGCAGCTAGAGATTCACTTAGAGCTGAAGCTGCTGGCAGATGTAGGGATTATTGGGCTGCCAAACGCGGGTAAATCTACATTGATATCAGTTGTTTCGAATGCAAAACCAAAGATTGCTGACTACCCTTTCACCACATTGGTGCCTAATTTGGGGGTGGTCCCCATAGATGGTACAGATGGGGAGTCTGCATTAGTTTTTGCGGATATCCCAGGTTTAATAGAGGATGCTGCAGAAGGTAAGGGACTAGGGATTCAATTTTTGAAACACACTGAACGCACCAAGGTTTTATTGCATTTAGTGGAGATTGCGCTCTGTGAAGAACCTTTTGAGGCGTTTGACGCTTACGTTACAGTGAGGCAAGAATTAGAAAAATACAGCGAAAATTTGGCGCAAAAACCGGAAGTGGTTTGTTTGACGAAGATTGACGCTATGAGCGAGGAAGAGGTTACTCGTTTTGTACAATTTTTTGACGAACAATTAGGAAAAA
Source organism: Oligoflexia bacterium (assembly GCA_015231325.1). Classification (GTDB taxonomy): domain Bacteria; phylum Bdellovibrionota; class Bacteriovoracia; order Bacteriovoracales; family Bacteriovoracaceae; genus JADGAN01. Next base: position 1,436 of record JADGBS010000010.1, read on the forward strand.
AAGTATTGGCCATTTCAGCAGTGAGTGGTCAAAACATCCATAAATTGAAAATGTTAATGTACAGGGCGGTAACTAAAATTGACAAGAATAGACAAAAATAAACAAGAATAGACAGGTAAGGTAACGAAGACATAGGACGAACGTAAAGAAGGTAAAGATGGAAGCTGCAAAGCAAAATAGTGAAATGGATCAGGTTAATACAATAATACAAAATCCAGACTATCGGCCGCCATTAAATTTGGCGATGGCGATTTCTTGGGTGGTTCTGCATTACAAGGGCAATAATCTTAAAATATTTGATATGCGAGGGATATCCCCTTTGGCCGACTATTTTGTCCTAGCAGATGTAGAAAATCCTATTCAAGCAGAAGCACTTAGCAATCAGATTGTGTGGTTGATGAAGCATGCTCGTTCGTTGGGTCTTAGTGACGAAGCATTCGACAGTGAATTTAGAGTGAGAGGGGTTGAGGGTGGAAGGGATTCTAATTGGACGTTGATCGATCTTAATCAGGTAATTGTTCATATTTTTATCGAAAAATCACGGGAACTCTATAAACTGGAGTCCTTATGGCCACATGCTCCAAGAGTGGAGATACCTGAGTCTTTTTATTTTCAAAATTCAAATCAAATAAATTTAAATTTCTCTACTGCTGAAATAACAGAGATAGACGAAGACCAGTATCTTTGAATCTGATGTATCGTGATGTATTACGATGTATCGCAATGTGCTGTCTATGTAGTGTGATGTAGTGTCGCATTATTTGTGGTGTTGCTATGAGTGGAAAGGAAATATTTGTTGTCGCTGTTGGTAAACTAAAGGATGCTCATTTACGCTTATTGGAAGAAGAGTATTTGAAGCGAATTTATTCTCCCCGACTGGTGCTAAGTGAAATAAAATCCGTGCAAGAAGATCGGGAGAGAGAGTCACAGGCAGTACTGATTAAGATTAAGGAATTGTGTTCTGGACGTTCCCCCTATCTTTTGTTGCTGAGCGAAAATGGAACATGTTTGGATAGTAATCGCTTTGCGCGAAAAATATTTTCTTTGCTCGAGGAGAAAGGTCAGAATCAACAAATAATTTTTATTATCGCCGGTGCGCATGGACCGACATCACAACTGCTTTCGTCTGCTAACGAATTAATTTCGCTTTCACCACTAACCCTTCCCCACCGTTTGGCAAGGTTGATCTTAATCGAACAGATCTATCGAGCACAAACAATCCACTATGGACACCCTTATCACCATTGAGATAAAATAGGATATCGTGTTTGAAATAACTATTATTAACTTGTGGAAGTCTACAACATTGCCTAACGTTGTATATTATTATGCGGCCTAATATTAGGAGGGCAAATGACCGGTTCTAAAGAAAAGTCTAAGGAAAAGTCTAAGGAAAAGTCTGGAGAGAAGCATAGTGAAAAACATGCTGAAAAGCAGAACGAAAAACAGAACGAAAAACCTAAAGATAAGGTCAACGATAAAAAGAAGGAAAATTTTTGTATTAAAAGTTTGGCCTTGCTTACCAGTGGTGGTGATGGGCCTGGGATGAATTCTGCAGTTCGCGCTATTGTGAGAACTGCAATAGGCGCTGGCATTGGGGTCTGGGGGGTCAACAGAGGTTATGCTGGCCTTTTGGAAGGCGACATGTTGGAGATGAGTGTCTCTTCTGTGGGAAATATATTACAAAGAGGAGGGACGATCCTGAAGACTTCGCGTTGTCCAGAGTTTATGCACAAAGAGGCGCGCAGGGAAGCAGGAAATATTTTACGACGGAAAAAAATTGATGCACTGATAGTTTTAGGAGGAAATGGGTCTTTTAATGGTGCCATGCTATTTTATGACGAAACAGGAATCCCAGTAGTGGGAATACCAGGAAGTATTGACAACGATATTGAAGGTAGTGAATATTCTATTGGTTTCAATACTGCAGTGCAAACTGCAGTAGAAGCTGTGGATAAAATTAAAGATACTGCCGCTTCCCATGCTAGGATTTTTATTGTGGAGGTGATGGGAAGAAATTCTCCCGCAATTGCTTTGCACGTGGGAGTTTGTACTGGGGCGGAGTATGTAGTTTTGCCGAGCAAAGAAGTAGATATCACGGAAGTGGCAAATCAGCTCCAGCGGGGGATTAGCAGGGGAAAGACATCGTCGATCGTTATTGTTGCTGAGGGACCGGAGGCAGGGTTGAGTTATCGTATCAAAGCAGATTTAGAAAAAGAACATCAATTACAATCGCATGTATGTATTTTGGGGCATATTCAAAGGGGAGGTGTTCCCACTGTAACCGATCGGTTTATCGCTGCGGAAATGGGCCATCTTGCTGTTAAGGCCATACTAGAGGGAAAAATGCCGACGGCCACTGTTTATAGAAACGGACAAGTCGTACTTGCTCCTCTAGAAGAGTGTTTGGAAAAGAAAATTTCGTTTGATCCTAAGTACATAGAACTATCTCAGTGTTTGTCTATTTAGTCTGTTTGTTCTATTAGTCTCTGTCTCTTGTCTTGAGGAGGGGGCATGAGTGATGGATATGAGAAAGTAGATGTCTCAGTTTATGAATTTTTTGCGGATTATATCTTAAAAAATACAGGAATAGTTTACGCCAAAAACGAGTATTATCGCTTAGAGAAGCGATTACGGGATTTGGTGAGTGAGTTAGATGCCGAGAATGTCGCAGAGGTTTATCAACGCTATCGGACGCGAGTTTCTAAGGAAATGCATGATAAGTTATTAGAGGTAGCGACTAATAATGAGACTTATTTTTTTAGGGACGATGCTCATTTTCGAGTACTAAACAAGGTTATAATTCCAGCGATTAACAAAGAGGTATTATCTAGTCCTAGTCTCGGCCATACTAAGCGACGAGTTACGGTGTGGAGTGCCGGATGTAGTAGTGGACAAGAACCATGCAGCATATTAATTCACGCCCTAGAAGAATATCCACTGTTAGATATCAGTATCGACGCTACCGATATTTCAATGGAGGTACTGGACGTGGCCAAGGAAGCGGTTTATGACGAATTGGATGTGCAACGTGGAATGCCCATAAAAATGTTAATCAAGTATTTTGAACAATTACCCGATGATCGTTGGAGATTACGAACCCAGTATCGACAATACTTATCATTTGGCCGTTTAAATTTATTGTTGGATGATTTTCCATCAAGAGCGTACGACGTAATTTTTTGTAGAAATGTTTTAATCTATCAGACCTTGGAAAATAAAAAAAAGATTATAGAAAAGTTTCATCGATCATTAAAATCCGATGGCCATTTTATGATGGGTAGTGGAGAAGCACTTCCCGAGTTATCTGGAAGTTTTGTTAAAGTATTTGCGGAGGGAGGGGTCGTTTATAAAAAAAGCTAGCTCATACATATTCTGTACTACTGACATTATCTGCTTCGTGTAAAAATTTAATTTGAATTTTTATGTTTTTATTGCACTCTATCATGTAGGGAATGCTGTAGTGTTTGCTAATGAATATTTCTAGCGGACCTTCGTTTTTTTTCTCAAAACTATTTTGACTATATGCCTTGTAGATGGTTGCCTTTAAATTTTTGTCATTAATACGAACATTTTGTGGGGTATTACTAATTCTTTCTAATACAATATAGTTCATTTGTGGTGGCAAAACGTAGGTCAATAGATTGTTTGCAACTAAAATATTGTGAAAATTTTTTCCTGTAGGATCGTATTTTTTGGAAGAGATAAATAAGAATGAAGTAACGGTGTTATATGTAGCAATCTGATATTTGGGAGGTACTTGTAGCCGAACTTCTTTAATATACCCATCACTATTAGTGAATTGATAACTGAGGATATTTTTTTTAAAATCCATCGAAAATATCTCTTTCGAGGTTTTCTTTCCTACCTGCTTGTCCACTAATACTTCTTGGGGAACCCAATTTTTGTTCAAGCGATAAGTAAGTAATATTTTTAAAAACTCCCCAGAATCCAAACGGGTTAACAACTCACTATCAAAAATTAGTGATGAGTCTTTGGAATTTCTATATACCAGAAAATTTTCTTCAGAGTAAACTTTTTTATATGAAAAATATTCGTATGCCCCACGTAACAGCAAATGGATATGTGCTTGGCCCTGGTATTTTTTTGTTCTATCCTGTTCGAAAAGATTATGTTCCATAAGCGCAAACCCCTTTACTGCTACTGTTTATTGTTATGTCAGCAGAATTATTTTTTGAATAACCCCAATATTTTTGCTAATAGCGATTTTTGAGGGGTAGGGGTTGGTGTTGGTGTTGCATTAGCTCCTCTTTTTTCTTGGTTGGGCAATTGATTGGCCAGTGGCCCACGGCGTTTCCCGACCCCGGCCCCGGCCCCGGTCGTCACCGAAGTAACGTTTTTGTTTGTAGCAGCAGCGGCAGCAGCTGCTGCTACAGCTCTTGGTCCACTGGCCCGTCGGGGTATTCCTCCTATTTTAGTGCCCACGTTAGTGCCCACGCTAGTGGCAACGCCAGTGCCTACGCTAGTGGCCATTTCAGTAGTGGAACCGGTCTTATCTTTATGGGCAATTGTTGTTTTTGTATTCGTTATGGGGACCGTTTTTGTTACGGTCGCGTCCGCCTTCGTGGTTGGAAGAGAGACACTGACGACTAATTTTTTTTGCTTTAACGAACCTGGAGGTGAGAAGACGGTTCCCCAGCTGCTCTCGATTTTTTCTTTTAGATCCTTGGCCTCCCAGGGCTTTATTATATAGTTAGTACAACCAGCATTGATTGCGTCTAGCATGTGGGTAATTTCATTCTCGTTGGTGGCCATGATGAAAGGGACAGTATTAAATTCTTCAATCTCTCTAACCTTCTTCAAAAATGTTAGCCCAGTGTCGTCGGGAAGGTTCCAATCAGAGATGATAAACTGGATTTTTTCGATAGTATTGGCGTTGTTGTAAACGAAGTTTAGCGCTTGTTGAACGTTTTCTGCCTCGATAGGAGCACGAGTAAATCCTATTTTCTTTAGGTCTGATCGTAATAAATCACGCATGGTGGGCATATCTTCTAGGTGTAAAAAAATGGTATCTAGGGGAACTTTTACCGCTTGGGCCATAGACAGATCCCTCCCGCATTTGTGGATTTCCTGGGCATTTTATGGTTACGTTATAAATATAATTAAACCGTGGATAGCGCCGGAGGGAAAGAGGGAAAAAATTAGAGTTTGCCTAGTTAAATATTTTGAGTTGATTTATTTACCCAATCTAAATACTTTGAATTTCCTTGATCAAGCGAGATGGCAACGATACAGGGGCAGGTATAGGGGTGAAATTGCTCAACCCTTTTTTGAATTTTCAGAAACAGTGCGCTTTTACTCTTTGCCAAGAGCAGCACCTCGCCCTCTTCAACGATTTTGCCTTCCCAGCGATAAATTGAAGTCATAGCGTCGATAATGTTGGCGCAGGCGATTAATTCTTCTTCGATCAAAATTTTTGCAGTTTTGATTGCGCTTTCTTTGTTAGGGTGTGGAATATAAATTAGGGAATAATCCATCAGTTTTCTCCAGTTGTTGTTGAGTTATTAAATTATTGCAGAGAGGGTTTGATCATCAATCTCTTCTTCAAAGGAAACTCCAAAACCATGTTCTTTCGTCGGTCCACGGTCCTTTGTCCAAACCACCTTGGCGTTGCCGGTAGTTACTACTTTGAACATGGAATCGAGGATTTCATAGGTTATAACCTCTCCACTTTTAGGTAGAAATTGACTTTTGATAAATGCCCCTCCCTTGCTAATATCAGAAGCTTTACTGGAGTATGCCCCTCGTTTGATACTGGTGTAAAGACGAAATTCACAACTAATTTTTTTTCGCTGATACTTACGTCTACCCTGATACTCACGAAAATGTTCCATTCTTCACTCCTGGTTAAAAAATTGAAAGATGTAAAAAATCAAAACATAACTCCTGCAGAAATTAGAATTAAATTTTCGCTTCGTTTTATTGTATCCTGATTGCTTTTATACTGGTGAAAACTTGGTCCAAGTTGAATTTTTTTATTTATCATAACTAGCAGCAGCCAAATATTTAATCGGTCGATCTTTTCTTCGACGCTACTGCCTGCTGATGCCGCAACATTTGTTGCGGCCGCAATACTTGCGGCCAGTGGTTCTCGTTTCTCACTACCTTTGCTAGCGCCTAAAATCACCCCATCCAGAGATCCCCCAAAAAATTTAGTTACATGTTCTTCTGAGAGGTAGATTTCTCCGCCAACAACTAAATTTTTGCTCTCCTGGTGATAGTCATCTTGGGCCAAAGGATTACTGTCTTTATGAGCGCAAAGATCTTCTGGGGAAGTACTGTAGCTCGCTTCTATTCTTATCGCATTGCTTCTTCCCGCAAAGATAAGTGCAATCCCCCCCAGATTTTCCCACCAATTATTTTCAATGGTATAACTACTTTGATGCGAAACTCTGAATGTTGCCGCTCCTACGTATAGAAAATTAAATAACATAAGGTCTATTCCTGCACCATTTTTTTTAAATTTGGTTTTGTCATAATTTACTGTCACCTGCTCCTCGCCAGTGCTAAATCCTAGCGATAGCGGTGGTAAAGGGCGATATGCGAAATTTACTTGGTAAGCACTATTGATCTTCTCTGAACTGGCAGTAGTGCTCTCGGCGAGTTTCTCTTTGATCTTGTCTTTGCGTTGCAACATTGAGTATGCCTCCAATCCTAGTCGAAACATGTGCAGGGAAGCATTGGCCTCTAACGCCGTAATGTCTTTAGTTTCTTTTTGAGTATTATTGATGTTTTTTTCGCCATCACCTTCACCCGCTCGAACTCCAAGAGTGATTATTTTTTGCATGGGATTAAAGGCAACTACCGCGGGGTTAAAACTGTGTTGGGTGATGTTGAGAGGAGGGGAGGCAACTTGAGCATGGATAAAGCTGATTGTAAGCACCATTAGAAGTATCGGCAGAAGTATCGGCAGAAGCATCGGCAGTGAAAGAACTAGGATAATACGGTTGGATTTATTTTTCATTTTCATAGGCCAATGCAAAGGCCACTGGTGTTAGCAGTGTTTTGAAAATTTGTTGAAGGACCTTTTGCAGTGATGGGTGCTCTTTAATTATTTGGGCATAGTAGGGCGAATGTCGATAGTACCAGGAAACAAAGCGCTTCCCCCAGGGGTGTGATAGTAAGTGACGTTCTTTGAAGTTACGCAGAATCTCGACGTGGGGGTGATGTGGATTTCCATAGATTGCGCTGGCAATGAAGCAAGGGGAGTTCTTATCTTTACTGGTTGTTTCTTCACAACCCAAATTAGTGTCGACCGCGTAGGGAGTAATTGCTTGGCGATAATTGGCAACCCTAGTTCTGGTTATATTTAATCGGGAAACCGTGTCTGCAATGCCGGGAATTCCTAACGGGGCCCCATTGAAAATCAATTGTGGATTGGAAAAGTATCCGATGCGTTGACAAGAAATATTGCTGTCGCTACACTCGGTATTGTAAGACATAATGTCTCTAACTTTTAGTTGAGTTAGAACATGGCCATAAGCGCTGCCATTGCTGGCAGCATAGTTGTAGATTGAAACCTTGCTTTGATAGCGGTCATGGGAAAGTGAGAGGTTATGTCCGATCTCATGAATTGATGACGATGCACCACAGCTATGTAGTTTGACCGAGAATCCCAGAGCTTGGTCCACTTGCGTCCAACCGATACCACAGGCATCAGTGTTGTTCTCCACCCAAAATTGCACTAAGTCGGCACCATAAATATCGCGCAGGGTATGAATGTTTTGCATTAATGGTAAGTCATTGCCGCAATACGAAAGACTGGGGGTTGTCAGACAGACTAGGTCTAGGAGCGAGTAACCAGTTTCTTCATAGTTGATTTCTTCGCTGTGTACTAACCTTAATCGGGTATGCACGCAGCTTTTTGCCAAGACTTCATTGGCATATTCGATATTATTGGTGAGCTCTGCTTGTATGTCCGCGGAAGCGTTTGCTACATCCGAACTATATATGATCATCAAATCGATGAAGTTGCCGCTTTCGCTCCCTTCGTCTCTTGATTCGCTTGTTTCTTCCTTTTCTGTTTTTTCATAGAGGTCGTTTTGGGTTGTTGATAGGGTTGGCGCAAGAAAATCGTCGGTTTGAGAATAGTTGACATTATTTATTGTTATCGATTTATTGATGGTGGTGATTATTTTTTTAGCTTTCTTTTTACTAAGCTTTTCATCTATATAACCAGCACTCTCATCAAATGCAGGATTGATCTCGCTAATTAAGTGAATTTCCCCTACTGGTTTGATACTAAATAACCCGCTTTTACTATCTATTTGTGCCGATAGATGCTTGTTTTTTACAGTTATCACTACTGTACTAACTTCATCACCAGATACCTTTCCAATCCAAGTGAAGTCGTCTTTATTACGTTGATTCAGTTTTTTTTTAAGTATGGTGAGAGATAAATCTGTAAAGAGATTAAGAGAGATGTTCTCTTTTTCAGCGAGCACGATCTGGGGATTTAGAAGCATGCTACGTTGACGGATTACCCAGCGGGGCAGTGGTCTGTTGTTTTCACTTTCAGGTTCGGTGTGGATAAAGATTTGCCCCACTCCATAAGTGCAATTACAGATTACTAGAAAGGAGATAACGGACCATGCAAATATGTGGTGAACTGGTTTACCAACCATCGACATCACTCCATGATGTTGAGGCGTGTTTGGCAACAAATATGAACAACGAGTCAAGTGTGCCTATTCATTATTCTAATCGTCTTTATTATTAAATACCAACAATTTATGAACGGATTGAAAGAAACAGAAGGGACTAAGCGAGGTGGGGTTGGGTGCTTGTCTTTGCCAGATATCAAGTACCAGCAGCAGGTTGAGGTGCTGCTGTATCAGTAGCAGGTTGAGGTGCTGCTGTGTCAGTAGCAGTTTGAGGTGCTGCTGCAGGTGCATTGGTGTCTGCTGCGGCAGCTTTAAAGATAGCACGGATATTTTTATTATTATCCATTACTACTTGTACCATGTTAGTGGTTCCAACAACGTCACCTTCAAACCGATCAAAAGCAAAGCCAGTATTAGCGGTAGCACTCAACTCAATTGCGGCACCCTTGTCAAAAGCACCATTAGCAGGAGTAACAGCACCAGCTCCTTCTGGCTCAACGACAACGTTTAATAAGAAGGTTACCTTGTCAGTGGCGGCAGCGGCAGGCGCATTAGCACCTTCTGTGCCAGGTGCGGCGTTTTCAGCAGTTTTCTTTGTACAACCAACCATCAATACAGAGAAAAGACCGATCAAAAGTAGAATCTTTTTCATAGCTCAAAATCCTCCGAAAAAAATAATTAATAATAATGTTAAAACGTGAATACATTAAAACACTTAATCATACAAATATGCAAATTGAATATTAAAAATCATCATTATTATCCGCCAGTGAAAGAATCGTACGACCCATTATACTACGTTATGGCGTGTCACAATACCAACTTTGTAGAAAACACAAGAAAATCTACGCAACCCACATCGAACGCAGGTTAAAATTTTTATAAAGAGGACGATATCTTTCCTTATCGTAGAACTTTTCAACATCAATGAGCTTCTTATAACTTATAATCGTCTCTATGGCAACTGAATCGTAGTGTCCGTTGTTGAGACAAACCATCAGGCCGCTCTTGTGTTGTTCGATCAACTCCATTGCTAAATTTCCATAGGCAGCGCCCAGGATCGAATCCATCGCATCTGGGTTGCCTGAGCGTACGAGATATCCCAAGCGTTGGTTGATAACTTCGACTGATTTACCTTTATTGAACTCAGCAGAGAACTTTTTTAGTTGATTGCCAACCAACTCACCTATTCCTCCGAGCTTTTTATGGCCGAAACCGTCGGTATCTTGGTCTTGGAATATCATATGTCCACCTTCAAACATTGCGCCTTCTGAAACCAAGACAACTGAAAATTTCCCAGGGTTACGATTACGGTCCTCTACTAGCAGCTGGGTGAGTTTGCGAATATCGAATTGAAATTCTGGGATCACGCAGCGGTCGGCGGCGCCCGCAATCGTAGGCACAAGGGCGGTGAAGCCTGCATAGCGGCCGAATGCCTCCAACACCAGAAAACGCTGGTGAGAGTAGGCGCAGGTACGTAGTTGATAGCAAAGATCCACTGTTCTAGTTAGGCAGGTGCTATACCCAAGACAACTATCGGTACCGGGGATGTCGTTATCCATGGTTTTAGGAATTGCAATAACGTTAAGTCCTTGCTTGTGAAGATGGACTGCAAAACTGAGGGTGTCATCACCACCGATGGGAATCAAGTGGGTAATGCCCAAATACTCGAGGTTTTTCAATACTTCGGAGGTCAGATCATTATTATCAGCAAAAAATTTGTCACGTAGATGTTCTGGGACTTTATTCCTCTTGATACTTATGGGGTTAGTACGTGAACTATGTAGAATAGTTCCCCCGATAGTGGTGATATTTTCCACATCTAGGATACTCAATGGACGGCAATACTCTTGCTCTTCAATTTTTCTATCGCGATGGATGTTAATCAGCCCTTCCCACCCGTTTTTTATACCAATGACGCTATACCCATCTTTAATTGCGCGCATGGTAACTCCTCTAATGGCCGGATTAAGCCCGGGAACGTCACCACCACCAGTTAATACCCCAACAACCCCTTTGTTTCTGCTCGTACCCATAGTCATTGAACTCATGTTCATGGACGCAAAATTCATATTCATCTCCTCTACTACAGAAGCGCTTACGCTTGTTTGAAAATTAGAATATAGTTAGTTGAATATGGAAAAAGAAGAAAAAAGTTTAAAAAAATTAATTAAAATCATTTTCTTTCAAGCACAAGTGTATTTTATATATGCTGTGCTTAATTTGCTAGCGAAGAGTTATCGCATGAGGGTGCAAGGAAACGAACATCTAACTACAGCTCCCAGAAATGGTGTATTAGTCGCTTTGTGGCACGAACAGATGGTTGCTAACCTACTATCACGAATAAAGGCAGCAAAGAGTCAGCGGTATGCGGTTCTTGTGAGCATGTCTAAAGATGGGGAGTTGGCCACCCAGATTGTTAATTTGTTTAAATTTAGGGTGGTGAGGGGTAGTTCTAGCCGTGGAGGAGCACACGCACGAGCTGAAATTTTGCAGTTGATGCAGCAGGAACATTTGATTATGGCCATAACTGTTGATGGACCGCGTGGTCCACGAAGGGCCTGTCGTCCAGGGATACTAGACCTATCTATAAGGAGCGGAGCGGCAATTATACCTGCGGTTTCTGTGGCAAGGTGGTGCTGGGTTTTTAAAAGAAGCTGGGATCAGTTCAAATTACCTTTGCCTTTCAGTAAAGTCGTGGTGCGTTTTGGTGAACCGTTGATCTTTGGAATAGAGGAGGAGCACGCGGATCTTTTTAAGTTGAAAAGTTTGGTTGGTGCAGCGTTACATGCTAACGAGCAGTTGGCCCAAGAGGAATTGGATCGTTGGCAATGATGAAAATAAACAGTTATACAGAGTTGTTAAAACTGGTAAACTACCGCTACTCCGAAGAGCGTGATCTTTTTTGCGACATAAAAAAGTTGCAACAAAATTTTATCGGAGAAAGGCAGCAGGGGTACTCTTTCGATGAACGTCTAGTGGCCGCCTATACTCTCTTCTATCTCCCTACAAACTTTAGTAAATGGCAGCTGCTTATGGAAAAAGTGCAGCAGGAGAAAGAAGGCAAACAGATAATCGAAAAACTAAAAGGTCTCTGTGAACACGCTATGTTTATAGACGTAGGATCAGGTCCTGGTACTTTTCTTCTGGCCTTTTTGAATTGGATGGACCGTCCATTCAAAGGGCAAATCTTGGCAGTAGAACAATCTTCAGTGATGAGAGAGCAGGCCCAGCGATTGATGGAAGCTTTTTTTCCCAAGGTCTTGGACAATTGTCGCTGGGTTACTTCATTGTCTCAAATTTGCGTTCAGAGCGATGATCGGCGTAATCGGCGTCCTAAAGTTCTTTTTTTTGGACACTTTTTAAATGAAATTACTGGACGAAAACAGGAGGAGGAAGTGGTGATGACTGCGATCGAAAAACTTGCTCCGGATTTCATTTTCTTTATTGAACCGGCCACCGCGGATATTTTTTATACGCAAATATTAGTGTGGCGTGCGCGTATACTTGGTCTAGGGGATTATTTGCAAATGTTTCCATGCACTGTGAATAATAACTGTGATTGTGCTGGACCATGTACCAAAGGGAGCTGGTGCCATCAGGTGGGTAAGGCGGAAGCGGATGAGGGGTACCACAGAATATCTCAGAGGGTAGGTATAGATCGTCGCTATTTACCTTTTTCTGCAACAATATTTCGGAGAAAAGAATTGTCGTGTGGATTTAGGGTGGATGAAGTTTTGGCGGAAGACGATGGGAAAATTATGGGCAGGGTCCTTCGTTTCTTAGGTGAAAACAAGGCGGGTTTTTTTCTGGAACTTTGTGTCTCGGCGAAGATGTATTCATATGAATTCTGGTCAGTGGAAATTCAAAAGCGCAAACTCAGTAAGTTATATATGGAAAAGTTACGTGCAATATTAGTTGGTGACCTGATTCCACTTAAGGTTGATCGAAAATTAAACGACGGTAGATATCGTATTGTGCCGGAGGATTGGTGGTGAGTTCTCAAGATATTTGTATTCATCTCTCGCAGAGTGTTGACCCTTACTGGAACCTTGCATTGGAAGAACAACTTTTTACCAGCTTCGATCCTTTGAAACAGCATCTGTTGTTACTTTGGAGAAATAGTCCCTCAGTGATCATTGGTCGTTATCAAAATCCCCATCTAGAGTGTGATTTAGTAAAAATGCAAGAATGGGGGATTCCTCTGGTTCGTCGTATTAGTGGTGGTGGTTGTGTGTATCACGATTTAGGAAATTTTAATTTTTCATTCATGGTTGCTAAGAATAAGTTTAATAAAGATAGTAATTTCGATTTTTTGCTTAGTTTCATCCGTACTCAACTGCCAGAAGGTGTGGCCGTGCCGACTCGCTCATCAAGAGATGATCTTTTGTTGCTGGAGAGGAAATTTTCCGGAAGTGCCTACAAAATGTTGCGGGATAAAGTTTTACACCATGGAACAATACTAATCGCTGCCGATATCGAACGGCTTTCCGATCTATTGTTTTTAAAAAGGATGAATGATCATAGTGAAAATAAAACAGACAGGCGGGGCACTCGCTCTCAACGCTCCCCAGTGATTAACTTGGTCGAACTAAATCCCGATCTTAGTTATGAACAGCTACAGGAGGCATTCTGCCAACACTATATGCAGTATCACCAGTGTCGTCACCGGGAAGAAATAATCCTTGTAGATGAACAGGAGCTTCACCGCAGGGCAACATTTTTTAGAAGTTGGCAGTGGTGCCATGGGGAGACACCACTATAGAATTTAGTTCCTATTTTTTTTCGTCGCTGCCAGTGGCCGCATTTGCGGCCGCAATTGCGGTTGTCGCTGTCTTGGCGTATTTTTTTCGGAATTTTTCTATTCTTCCTTCGGAATCTAAAATCTTTTGTTTTCCTGAATAAAATGGATGACAGGCCGCACAGATATCGACCTTGCCCATTTTTGCAGTGGATTTGGTAACCCATGTGGCCCCACAAACGCAATTTACGGTCACGTCACTATAAGGGGGATGAATATCTTTTTTCATTTTCCGACAACTCCTGATAGGTAAGAATTCTTATTTGGAAATTTCTCGGTACTGCCCACAATGTGCACCACCAATTTTTTTCCGTCAAGTATTGATTGTTATTTTTCAAAATTTGCTATAATTTCCTGGTAAACCATAGTATTAAACCGTAGTATTGATTATCAATAGTATTTATAGCATCTATTATCAACGATTTTCTAATTATAAGGGGTAGTTTATTTATGGCAAAAGGAAATAGAGTAACAGTTCATCTGCAGTGTACCACCTGTCCCACTAGCGGACTTCCGGGGGTGAGTCGCTATGTTACTACTAAGAACAAAAAAACCACTCCGGATCGTCTAGAGATGAAGAAGTACTGTAAGTTCGAAAGAAAACACACGTCGCACAAGGAAGTCAAGTAGATAATTTAATTAAGGAACGTGAAACGTGAGTTCTCGTTCCTAAGAACCAGTAAATCCACTTGCAAGGACTTGATAGATGGCAATTAAGGTTTTAGTTGCAGATCCGAGGAATGATTTTGGGCAAGAATTGGCCAATAGTTTGAATGGAGTGGGATATGAGGTTTCTATTGCTGTCAATGGCAGAAGCGTACAGGTGTTAATGTATGAGCAAAAGTTTTTTGCTCTGATTCTCAATTTGGCCGTCCAGGATTATTCCGCGGTTCAGGTATTAAAATATGTGCGTACGAATCATCCTAGCACCAAAGTGATACTGATCACGGAGAATGAAGAGCTTTTGCAGGAGTGCGGTTTGGATCGTAGCAAACTTGCCAAGCAAGGTCTGGTGGATGTTTTGGTTGGAAACAAGATTGATCAGAGGGACATTCAAATAGCTTTGGAAGGCCATCGTGATTATCGTGATCTTCTGATTGATAGTAAAAATAATGGGGTCTCCGAAGAACAAGAGGTGAATGTCGCCGATGATCGTTTTGTTCAAATAAGAATTGATGAGTTCATTTCTATCAATGCTGTACAGTTCGACGTCTTTATTCAGTTAAGTAACGGGCGTTATATCAAGATTCTACATGCCGGTGATACCTTTTCTCGAGAGAGAATTGAAAAATACAAAAATGAAAAAAAGGTGGAATACTTACACTTTTTAAAAGAAGACAGAATAAAGTTTATTCGGTTGCAAAATTTCGTGACCGAGAAAGCAGCTGGAAATAAAGCAATTTCTCTCAGTACGAAGGTGGGGGTACTAAAAAATCTATCGCAAATTTATGTAGAGGCCGCCTATGTAGATGGAATAAAACCATTGATTGTTGATCAGGGAAAAGTGCTTTGCGATAATATCTACGAAATAGTACATAACAATAACGACATTTATAAACTACTTAGGGATTATAGTGAGTTCAATCCTTCTTTATATAATCATTCCTACCTAGTGGCCTTTTTTTCCAGCATGATTATTAAACAGTTCGAATGGGAGTCGAAAATTATCAACGAAACCCTAGGAATGGCCGCTCTTTTTCATGATATCGGTTGCAGTAAATTGTCCCCAGATATCAGAGAAATGTCTTTTTTAAAAATGAACCCAGAACAATTAAATCGCTATAAAGAACATTGTGAGTTAGGAGTTACAATTTTAGACGCCTATCTCGCGGTGCCACAGGCAGTGAAACAAATTGTTTTGCAACACCATGAACGAATTAATGGCGAGGGTTTTCCTTCTGGGTTGAAATCCCATCGTATTCTTGTTTTGTCGCAAGTAGTGGGTTTGGCCGATGAGTTCGTTCGGCATATGGTGGACAATCAACTACACCCACCAGCGGCAAT
Source organism: Oligoflexia bacterium (assembly GCA_015231325.1). Classification (GTDB taxonomy): domain Bacteria; phylum Bdellovibrionota; class Bacteriovoracia; order Bacteriovoracales; family Bacteriovoracaceae; genus JADGAN01. Next base: position 16,865 of record JADGBS010000010.1, read on the forward strand.
TAAAAAGATGCTCTCAGACACAAACTCGGTTAAAAGGCATAGTGCGATCATTATGGAAAGTTTTTTAAAGGTGTTTGCTGATCCTAGAAAATTGATGGCAATGTAAGAGCATCGGGACAATGATTGTTACGTGGAAATCTATAACAATAACAATTTTTTTTCTTCGTTTTTTAACAGAGAAATTACCTCTAGAGAAGTAATGATTGGGTGTTCTCGGTTTGCTGCCTTAACAATCACATTGTTAGTAAGATTTTTAAATTCTGTAAAATTTTCTCGGATCGGCGCAGATATGTAATACCTGGTGATGGTGTTCTGCTTGTTGGTTAATTCAATAGTGATTTGTGGATCATCTAGGTATTTATTGATTATTCTTTGAATATTATGGGATTTTTTGTCTAGAATCAAATGCCCCTTTAAAGAGAGTAGACCAGTTAAAAAAATATTTACTTTGGTAGTAGACAGCTTCTCCCCTTTATCATTGATCCATGAATTGCTTGGTTGATCTTTCGATATCGCAATTGATGAATTTTCGCTAATGTCATCACCGTCACTGGCCTTCTCAATTTTTTTGTGGGTAATATTGACCGCAGATATTTGCTGATAGTTCATGGGAAATAGGCGTGAGTCTGGGAGATTACCTAATCCTAATGAGGTGAAAGGCGAACAGTTTTTTATTTGAAAAACGTATCTTTGGTTGCTAATAGTGATGTACGTGGAATTGTCGATGGAGTTTACTATCCCAAAGGAAATAGTGATGCTTTTTTGTAGCTCGTTGGAGAGAATTATTTGCAGCGCTGGTTTGTCTAAGGAAAAATTTGCTTTATTGATAGTATCCAATCCCAATATTTTGCTAATTTTGAAATTTTTGAAACCAGAAATGATTTCTTCTACAATCTGGGGATTTGCGGGGAGATATTTGGGTGCTGTGATCCACCACTCTTTTTCGTTGCTTTCAGGCGAAATTTGTTTTAGCGCCAATTCAACGGTTTCAACGTTATTTTTAATAGTTAGGTGATTCACCTTATCTAGATAAGTAGGAGAAAGCGGATTTTGATAAATATTTTGGTTGTTAAGTAGGACGAATGGGGTCTGATATAATTCACTGAATAGCGCCATAGCAACAGTAAAAAATATAAATGCGATTATTATCCAAGTGGATTTGTTGTCTTTTGATAGTTTGGCCATAAACATAATGATGGTCCTGTATATCTAATCTTCCTTTGCTTCCTTACGTCGTCTTACATTATCTTACGTTATCTTATAGTATTTGAGTTATTAAATCTCTTGAAAAAAAACGATATTTTCGGTTTAATTATCAATGTAACTGCAAAATGCCAAAGTTTGATACGGGCATATGCAAAAAGGAGAATTTTATGGATTTTTTTTCATTGTTTAAAGATGGTGGTCCAATTATGTACCCACTGGTTTTTTGTTCCTTGTTAATTTGGGCCGTGATATTTGAGCGACTGTGGGGCCTAGCTAAATTTAAAAAAGAGTTTGTTCGGCTACATCGTAAGGCACACTCTCTTCTCGATGAAGGGAAAAGAGAAGAGGTACGAGGATTATACCACAATGTTGATGATTTAATCTCTGCTCCCCATTTAATATTATTTGAGAAAGATTTTTCACAAAACAAAGAAATGAAGATGAAGCAAGTGGCGCGTCGTTTACAAGAGACACAGGTAGGTCTGAAACGATTTTTATGGATATTGGGGACTATTGGTTCTTCCGCCCCTTTTGTCGGATTGTTCGGAACAGTGGCAGGAATTATTCGCTCTTTTGAATCGATTGCTACCACTGGGAAGAGCGGTTTTTCTGTGGTAGCGTCAGGTTTAGCGGAGGCCTTAATTGCCACTGCTACAGGAATTATGGTGGCAGTGGTGGCCATAGTTTTCTATAACTATTTTCAGGTTAGGGTAAATAATTTGTGTATAGAATTTAAAAATAAAATAGAAGATTTAGCAGATTTACTGTTAACCAATGATATTAAATAATGATGTTAAGTAACTACGGGAAGTAAAGAGATGAGTACCAATTTGGAAAACCGAGATGAAATTTTAGCGGAAATTAATATGACACCACTGATCGATATTATGTTGGTGTTGTTGATTGTTTTTATGGTTACCTCCTCGATCTCCCTCGAATCAGGGTTAGACATTGAGTTACCCAAAACCGGTGGGCAAGTGGCCAGTAAAGAAAATAACTTAGTTATAATATCACTAGATGCGAAGGCAAATCTATCAGTGCAAGGGAAAAAAGTAGCTAGGGAAAGTTTACAACAAGAAATTGCAACCGCATTAAACCGAGAAAAAACCAAAGAAGTAATTTTTGAAGGCGACACCGCTGCTACTTTGGGTAGAATGATTGAGATTATGGACATTGCGAAAGCGGCAGGGGCAGAGAAATTTGCGGTGGCCACGGATAATGAGATAGCAAAAAAATCTAGCAAATAAATCTAGCTATTGGCCTTTTCCCTTATTACGCTCTGGTTCCATCGATTCCAAAAAATTTCGCAACAAAGTCCTTTCTCCGTTTCTTTGAAAAGTAAAATTTGCGTGTAAGCGGTAGGGAGGGCGGTTAGTACTAATAATTCTACTTTGCACATTATAGTTTTTACAATAGGCAACTTCTGCACTCATAGAGAAAGTATGCGGTAGTTCAAATTCAATGACAATAGTTTGTCCAATGAGGTAAGGACAAGTGGAGAAAAATCCTATTCCAGCAATATTGATATCTGTAAAGAGGGTCTTTCCATAAGCAATGCTATCATTCGGAATTTTTGGTCTTAATGGTATTCCGTATTGTAATTTTTTTGGTGATGAGTTTGTTTGAGAGTCTAATTTTTCGTTAGTATCATCTGTCTCTTTATTTGTATTATCATTGTTATTATCATCATAATTATCATTATTCTCTTCTTCGGGATCTTCTTCTTCAACTTCTGGCATTATCTGAATATAAGGAAGAACTGTTTTATGTTCTTCTTTGGGAAAGTGTTCCATTTTGTAAATGTCTTGATAGTATTGATTGAAGAGTACCGTCAATTCCTGGGTAGATAATTTAGTGTACTCGATTTTTTTTACGTAATCTCTAATAAATGCTTCTAGGTAAGCACGCAGAGGATAAATAATTAAAGAAATTTTCTTTAATTCAATAGGGTCAGTACTATTCTTGTAAATCATATTTTTTATTGTGATTAAATTTTAGAAAAATATCAATCCCGGTGGAATATTCTTCCAGTTCTACTTTATTTTGGATTCCCATAGTAAATTTAAGAAGAGGGTATCAAGGGGAATAAAACCAGACTAATCTTTAGGAAGAGCAGGAGGTTCTATGAAAATGTGTACTATGGGTATCGGTGGCGACAAAAGATTGTTTGAGCAATACTGGAGATACATAATGGTCTTTATAAACATTATTTTGATAGGAATATTATTAGAAGTGTCTGTCTTGACCAGCGCTGCATTGACTGATTCTGTGAGCAAGGGGAAAGATTTTCCTTCCGATGGTTTGTTAATTAAGCTTAAAAGTGATAAAGCTAATATTTTTCTGAAAATACAAGATCAATTTGGAATAAAAATTGAGCGTAGGCTTAACGCTCTGGATAAAAATATCTATCTGGCAAAAGTATTAGATAGTACTGGAGAAAAAAATGCCATGCAGCAACTGCGAATGCAGCAACTGCGGCAATCGCCAATGGTGGAGATTGCTGAACCTAACTATATTGTTCATGTACTGACAGCGGAAAATACTGATTCTGTAATTCCTAACGACCCAATGTTTTCTAAATTGTGGGGGTTAAAAAATACGGGGAACAATCTTCCGAATTTTGTTGAGAATAAAGGTGTTGCCGGTGCCGATATTGATGCACTACGTGCTTGGGAGATTAGCACTGGAAGTAGATCCATTAAAATTGCAATAATTGACACTGGTATTGACTATGGTCACCCTGATATTAAAGATAATATGTGGGTAAATCGAGCAGAGGCCCAAGGACAGGCCGGCGTTGATGATGATGGAAATGGTTTTGTTGATGACATTTATGGATATGATTTTGCAAACAAAGATGCTGATCCTCGAGATGATAATAAGCATGGTACTCATGTTGCTGGTACTATTGGCGCTGTACATAACAACGGACTAGGAATAACTGGAGTTATGGGCGAAGTTACTTTAATGCCAGTTAAATTTTTAGCAGGCAACGGCAGTGGTTCTTTAGATGCAGCGATAGAAGCAATAGACTACGCTACCAAGATGAATGTAGATATTATGTCCAATTCTTGGGGTGGCGGAGGATACTCTCAGTTATTAGAACAGGCGATTTCTCGTGCTCGTGATAGAGGGATCGTTTTTGTAGCTGCAGCAGGTAATAACGGAACGGATAATGATTCCTCTCCTCAATATCCAGCAAACTATCAGGTAGAAAATGTTATCTCAGTTGCTGCTCATAATATTAACGATGCTCTTTCCAATTTTTCTTGTTATGGTAAAAATACAGTACATGTTGCCGCTCCTGGAGAGAATATACTTTCCACTGTACTGAACGGCGCTTACGCTACCCTTTCTGGTACCTCAATGGCCACCCCACATATTTCTGGAGCTATTGGTCTACTACTTAGCAAAGAGGGAAGAATACCATTTGCTGCTTTGAAAAATCGACTGTTGAACACGGCGACGCCGGCGGTCGCTTATAAAGGGAAAGTACTCGCTCGTGGACGTTTGAATCTTTATAATCTTTTGACAGATACAAGACCTCCAAAATTTGAACCAAATCCTGAGGAATGGGTTCGTTATCGGTTGCCAGAGGTCATTGAAAGCTCTCATCCCTACAAAGAAAACGAAAATTTTTACAAAACTGTAACTTTTCCTGGTGCTAAGTTTATGAGGGTAGTGTTGAATAAATATGATATGGAGAGTGGCTATGACTTTATTAGAATTGTCGATAAGACTGGAAATGAAGTAGATAAAGTAAGTGCTGCTGGTGAAAACTATCTTTCTGAATATGTTGAGGGCGATAGTGTGACCATAAAAATGACGTCAGATTATAGCATTAGTAAATGGGGTTTTTTAATTGATAGCGTAGATTACATTCTCTAGAGCTAGATAAGGTTCTCATGAGAGCGAAAGATACAAATCGTTTAACTCAGATGTACTCATCCGGTTCCGTTGGTTCCATTAAACGGGAACATGATGGAAAAATTTTATTGGTCAGTTCCAATGAGCATTCACGTGAAGGCATTGCCAGCATCTTAAGATTTTATCGTTTTGAAGTAATTCAAACAGGAAACGGTTTTCAATCATTGAATTTATTAGAGAATTCATTAGAGGCCGATGTACGAATTTCGTTAGTTTTAGTGGGACCAGATACTTTGTTGATGTCGCCCGAAGAGGTAATCGCTCTCATTAGAACTAAGTATAAAAAAGAGGAATTACCTGTTCTGAGACTTTTTAATCCGGATGATTTTAACGACGAAGATGCAGATCGTGCTTTATCCGTCGGAGCAAACACCATTGTTACTGCTTTACTACCTCCCGGAAAAATTGTGGAAAGGATTCAGGAGTTGATTAAGTAGTCCTATCGCCGCTGTAATTTCCTTAGAAACTTTTTTTGAAAATCATTGCAAGGTTTTTTTGTAGAACAGAATCAGGGGAGAGTAACTCAGATATCAAATTGTCTTTTATTTCGTCCCTCTCTTTTGTTGCCAGCATCAGTAATTTATCGGTTTGCGAATATTTGATACGATTACGCAGTTTGTGTAGAAAAAAATTATTTATTTTATGTAAACGATCTCTTTCATTTTGTAAGAAATTTAATAGTGCCCAATTTCCACTTCGCCCTAATTTATTCTTATGCGCTCCTTTTAATTTTAAGCTTTCGTTTGTTTCTAAGCTTAACGATTCACGAATAATATTTTCCAGACGTTGTAAATCAATATCCAGTGGTTCATCAATAGGATCCGGGGGAAGACGGTTCTCTACGTGAGTGAAGTCCTTGAGGTGCTTGCGAAATAGTTTCATCATAATGGCAACTCGCTATTTATTTTTTTAAAATTTGTTGATAATAGTCGATTTCACGGAGAACTTGGGAATAATCGCGTTGCATTTTTTTTATCTTAATGATTTGATCAAAAATTTCATCATAAGAAAATGATCTTAACATTTGTCTTAGCATGGAAACTTTTTGTAAAATCGCTTTTTCGCGATTGGTAGGAATGCGATTTTTAAAAATATAATGCTTCGGGAGGTTTTCTATACTGTAGATGATTGGTAGAGTGCGCATTTGTAAAGGATGGCCAGCATGGTTGCGGGTACATCCGGCCTGAGGATGTAGAAGATATAGGGGGTAAGGAAAATTTGGATTGATTTTACACCTATGAAGCGAGTTTTCAATCTCCGTAATAATATCCTCTATTGGATATTTTTTTAAAAGGATAGAACTGATGGTTATGTAATGAGGAGATTCTCCAATTTTATTTTTTATCCATAACTCATCAAAATAATTTTGATCATTTTGATGTATCTCAATCTCCCTAAACATCTGTTTTTACCTCCGATATTGTTCTCTAGTACATCATCATTGCTTTTTCTCGCAAATTTTTGGGTTATAATAAATTATAATTCAAATGTATGTAGAGGGGAGTAAAGATCATGATTAATTTTCCTAATATTTCATTGCCTTGGGAAGTCACTACTTTTTTGCAGAGCGATTTTAGAGGAAATGAACGATTAGATGTGTTGAATAGAATCTATCAACTACTATTTTCCTCTTCACAAATGGCACCTTTAATTGAACGGCTTTTTAGTACCGCCGTTCCTGATCGAGAAGTGGGCCAATTTTTGAAATTTTTGGGGTGGAGGCATTTTCGTGATCGCTTATCATCCATATATCTATATTACTATGAGCACGATCACTATCCACGAGGGACAGATCCGCTTTTGGTACGGGAAATTGTACAGTTAGAAAGAGAAGCAGAAAAAATTTTAATCGATGGACAATCTCGCTTCTTTTTGTTTTTTTATTACCTTAAGTTGGCAGATACTAATTTGGAGAAAATAGGGCAATCTGAACAGAATCTTTTTCGAACATTTCCGCGGGAAATTTTGCAAGTTTTGTGCAGTAATAACCTCAAAATTTGGTATGTTGATTGGTTGTTGCTTTTGTTGTGGCATTTTTGCGATTATTTAGGAAAAGATTTGGTGTTGAAAAATTTGCGCGAGACGATTAAAAGTGGCAGGGCGGGCGCGATGGAGGGAGAAGGCCTTGTTGAGTATTGGTTTTTTTTCGATCGTCTGAGCGATCTGCAAAAGTATCAATTTATTTCTAATGTTTTGGCCTATAGTTATTCTACTAACAGTCAAAGAATTTTCAAAGAGTTGATAATATAGTGTGATGCCTGGGTATTGGGAAAGTAGAAAGTAGAAAGTAGAAAGTAGAGCGTAAAAAAGTAATATTACAGAAGCGCTGGCTTTACTGACTTCTTTGATCAATTTTGATTCTTAAACGAGGGGAAGTTCCTCAATATTTAATTTCTTTATTGATATTTTGGAAGGTACGCCTTAGACTCTTGTTTAGGGTGCGGATTTTTTTCTGATGGTATTGTGAGGGTATGGAATATTAGGGGGGAACCTATGGATAAAAAGTATAATTTCTTGGTTGTTGACGATGAGAGTGATATTGTTTCCATCCTTTCGGATTTTTTGCAAGATACGTTTGACTGCGATGTAGACGTTGCAAATAATGGTTTCTTTGGTTTAACCGCCAGCAAGAGTAGAAAGTACGATGTGATTGTCTCCGATCATAGAATGCCAGAGATGACGGGTGCTGAGTTCATTAACAGGGTACGGGAAGAAGGTGGTCCCAATAGACTCACTCCGGTTGTTTTTCTTTCTGGGTACGTTGAGGAGGCAAAATTGGGAGTTAAACATCATGATGGAGTTGTATTCTTGGATAAAGTTTTGTATCCCACAGAACTAATTCCGAGTATTGAACAAATTTTAGATGAATGATCTTGCGCTTTCGTTTTTTTAAGTCTAAAAGCTTACTCATGCGCTCAGTGTATGCCTTCTTCGGTTTGCGGGTTTAACTCAATTGGTAGAGTGCTTGCTTCCCAGGCAGGAAGCTGTGGGTTCGAGTCCCATAACCCGCTCCATTTTTTATATCTTTGAGCGTTTTTCTTCGCTGCAAATAATAAAATATAGAAAAAATCGGTTACCTAATGGTGACGAAGGCAAGAGTGTGGTGTATTAGGGTAATAGAATTAGATTTAACTTAATGTAACTTGTTGATGGAGGTTTCTAAAAGATGGAATTGCCTAAAAAAAAATCTGCTGCTTTGACGATGCCGTTTTTGTTCTGGTTGGCGTTGATTTTTCAGTCAGCATTCACTTCTTTTCTAGCTGAGGCAGGTCAATGGCGGGGGATTTGCTATACGCCTTGCAGACATGCTTCAGCAGGACCTGCGGGAGGAGTAGGCGTATATAACGACCTTCGCGGGCTCAGTAGTTTTACCGACACCATTAGGACCTATAGTATCAGCGACTGTGGTTTTGGTGAAAATGTATTGGAAGTTACTCGCTCTTTTGGAATGAGGGTGTACCTAGGAATGTGGATTGGTCCCTGGGGTTTTGGTGATGAATACAACGTCTTAGTAAAATTGGCCCATCAAGGGAAATTGGATAATGTTGATGTGATAATAGTGGGAAATGAAACGCAGTATCGTAATGATATAAGTGAAGATGCTTTAATTGGAATGATGGGACAGGTTAGAGAATTTTTGAAAAGTGTTGGCTATGGGCATATTAAAATTACGACTGGTGATGTGCGTGGAAAATGGTCGGATCGGCTGATTTCTGCCAGTGACCTAGTGTTAGCGCATATGCATCCGTACTGGGAAGGAATTTCTATTGATCGATCTGTTGAAGAGGTATCAAAATTTATGTTAAATATGCGTGTCAGATTGGATGCAATGGGTCAGAGTGGAAAGGTATTAATTTTGGGTGAGACTGGTTGGCCTAGTAAGGGTGAGTTTGTAGGGGCAGCAGCTCCTGGCGATGTTAACCAGGGACGCTATTATAAAGATCTAAAATGCGCTGCAAAAAATAACAACTTTAATATTTTCTTTTTTGAAGGTTTCGATTCTTGGCATAAACGCGGTATCATCGAGTCGGAGAAATATTGGGGGCTCTTCACCGGTGATGGGAATTTGAAAATGTCAATTGCTCGTGCTCATGCAGAGGCATGTCCAAACGAAGGTGGTGGAGGAAACGTGCCGCCGGTGGTTGTTCCTTCACTGGAACGGGTTCAATGCCGTTATGTCTCCAACGAAAGGAAGTTAATGATTTCTAATTTGCCATCGCAGGTGCGTTGCGTCGTCTATCCCACCGGATCAAGAAAACAAGATACCTGGGGCCCTGTAATGGATTTTTCTCCTGCCAGTAGCAACGATGCCTTTGTTTTGCTATTTGGAATGAAAGGATGTGAGAGTGATTTTTTAGGCAGGATTGATTGTCAGCAGATCCTTAAGCGGTAGGGTTTTATTCAGAAAATTCAGAATTCAGAATAATTAAAATGAGTAGCTCATGGATGCACGGGTAAGGATGTTGCTCAGTGAAAGGACTCCTTTCTTTCCGGCGCTGATACTATTGCTTTCACCAATTCCTATTAGCCCTTCAAGTTTTAATCTGCCAAAAATGAGGCCAGCACCCGAAGATACCGCTGTGGTGTTTTTTTCGGTCTTTTGTTGTTTGGATAAATTGAGTTCGCTAGAAATAATGTTTTGTGTAATTGATCCTCTAAGGGTTAGCCACTCTTTGGCCAAGATCTCGATGCCAACAGTAATAGGTATTCGCCAAATCTGGTGATTGTTAATTTGGGGATCAGTTGCCAAATTGTAACGTCTACTGATGTTGTCGCGAAAATAATGCAGATCAAGAAACATTTTTGCACGTTCATTAAGTTCTGTAGGGATTCCTAACCCGAATTCCCAGAAGGAGTCTTTATAGTCGATATCTTGATGGTGATCTTGTTGGTAATATTCATAACCATTGCGGTCCATTTTTAGATACAATATAAAATCCCTCCAGCGGTAATTCACTCCCAAAACGGTAGTGAGCTTGTTTCTGTATTCTTCCTTTGCGGTTATTCCACCTTGCGATTTATCAAAGGCGTTGAGATGTAGAAACCACTCACTCTTTCCCAGAAATATTCCAAATTTGAGTTTCATTGAATACTGTTTGCGGGGAATGCCAGTTTGTTCGTCTTCACTCTGTGCAATTTTCATGGAGGCACCCCATTCGTTGCCGATATTACCGCCCACGAACACTTCGATCGAATTATCTTGGTAGAGAAATGAAGGAGTGGTTCCTGGTTTGGCCAAGCTAACTACGTCATTTCTGCGGTTATAACCTTCGTTGTCACCGAGATATACACCATAAATAAAAAGATCTCCAGTTTTAAAAATACCACCTTCCGCCCTAGGAGCGCTAGCTCCCTGATCACCATTGTCATTACTACTTCCCCACTCGAGGATTACAAAGTCTTTGACCACATTTAAGTATGCAGGGTTTATTGAAATATTTCGAGTATCGTTGTAGTAATAACTGGCCACGTTTTCACCACCCAAGGAGTCCATTCGTGCTTTACTCGCGAGGGCCGTTGGTTGCATCGTACATAATGTTGCAAATGTAAAAAAAGTAGTAAATATAATAAAAATAGATAGATCTGGCAGGATATTAATAGATTTCTTTATCTGATAAAAAGACAATAACTCGCGCAGAACTCCCCTTATCTCTCGCAATTTAGGAGAGGGGGGATCAAGTGGTAGCGATTTCACATATTCAACGTTTAGTGGAGCATCCATACCAAGAAAGTGTAGATTAGAGAGTGGGTTATCGGGATTTTCCTGGAATTTTGTTTGAAATTTTTTCAAAGATTCATCCTCTGGTAAAAGCGGAGGAAAAAATTTTCCTATATACAGCGATTCTGTACAAGAGGAGGAGGCGATGATCGAATTTATCTGATTGTTGATGCGCTCACCAAGCTGGCCAGCAATTGACGGATAGATTTTTTGCAGAATTCTTTTAAGTGTGCGAAGATCGCGACTGACTTCCTGGTTGGCAATTTCACCACCAGCGACATCTTTTTCCGCAAACCAGTAAAATAGTAGGTGTTGTTCTTTGGTTTCTGGGTTAAAAGGAAAAATGTTGCCGATAAAGTGTCCTCGATCGCAGGTAATCACCTTAGGAATGATCACCACTCCACATTCGGCGGTGATCTGACTTTTACATTTTAGTTTGAGTGCTACTACTTGTGGGGTGTCACTTTTATTGCTCAATTGTTGCATTTCTTTAGCAATGTCCTCACCCAAAATTTTTATCAGCAGTTCTTTGCTGGAAAAAAGGGACCAAAATTTATCCATACCAATTCCTAGATAGAGATTTTGCGCGAAGTATTTCTCTCCGGCAGTAGTGCTTACCTGGAATAAAAAGGGATGTCTAGACTCAGATATGGATATGCTTTGTAATGTGCAATGTGCGTTTGTGCTATGGTAATCGTCGTGGATGTCGCCATCGGTCATAAATTGGTTGATGCAGTCAGGAAGGAAGGTGGCGAGGGCATAGTACTCTTCCAATGGGGAGAGTTTTAGATGTTTAAAATTTTTACTATTGATAATTTTATACTGATGATCTTTGTAGTACCTGACGGGCAATTCGCTGTTCTCCTCAATCTCGGTTACTGTGGACGGAAGAACTTTCAATAAATGAAGATTATTTTCGCCGCGAATTAGGTTTATTTGCTGTGTAATATAATTACTGTGAAAATCATCTATAAGGTGAAAACTAGAATCAGAACTAGAATCAGAACTAGAATCTGAATTTTCTTGCAGAGAAGTTAAAAATAGGCGACATGCAAGGTTATTACCAATAATGAGGTGGCGATAAATATGCTGGTTTGTTGATATTGATAGTGCGGACTGATTAGACTGGTCAGACTGTGCTGATCTCGCAGTGAGTTTTTGGAAAGTGGATAAAGTCGATAAAGATGAATTAGATGTCTCAGATGTATTGGATGTAGTACTAGAAGTACCAACTGGATTATTCATATTAAATTTAGACTCCATATTTACTTTTTGTTTTTACAGCAACTGTTCCATTTAGCGACAGTACCTACCGGTACTCTTAGTGGATAGTATGCAAGGTTTAGCGGGGTGATAGTTCTACGAAGTTCAGGATTATAATTTCTGATGAGATTATAGCTTTCGCCTAGCTGGGAGGAAAGAGAACGTAAATCAACCCCAGGAGGCAATGATAGTTCCTCAAAATCTAGCGGAGTGGCAAAGTCTATATTGTGTAGGCCAAAAAGCTCCAGATTTTTGCCTATGATTGCTAGGGCCATGATTTTAGGAATGTGTTCTTTAGTCTCACTTTTTAGAAGATCCCCTCGGGATAATTCCCAGAAATCATAGGTTCGTTGGTATCTAATTGCCCCCCAAACTTTTCCTTCTCCAGCATTGTAGGCGGCGAATGCCAGTTCCCAACTACCGAACTCAGCGTATAATTTTTTTAGATAATTGCCGGCGGCAACCGTAGATTTTATAGGATCTTTTCGTTCATCAACGAAACGGTCAATCTTTAGCCCATACTCTAGTGCAGTGCTGCTGATGAATTGCCATGGGCCCACTGCATGGGCCGATGATTTTGCACGATTGTAAAAACCCGATTCGGCCATTGCTAAAAAAATGAGGTCTTCGGGTAGCTGCTGTTGGACTAATATCTTCCTCAGTAGAGGGGCGTATCGGCCGGCCCTTTGGCCATAACTGATGAATTTACTGCGGCCTTTAGTACAAAAATATTTGATCCATTTTTTTACTTGACGATTTTGTACCACCGGAATGTCAAATGAATTGTTAGGTAATGATAGTTCTTTGGTTCGGGCGGAGGCGGTATTGGCCAATACATTGGCAGCACCCGTGAAGGTAGCAACGAGAGTGATCGTTATAGCGATGTAGATTAAAATGTAAGGTTGAATTTTCTTCATAAGTATATTATCCAAAAGAAATTTTATTTTTTTTACGCTGCGATTTTTGCTCTCTTTTTTATTTCTTTTTTTTATTGATAAATATTTAAAAAATTCACCTGTTTTCTCCGAGAACTATTCATAAACTGTTCAGGGACTATGTGATAACTGCTCAAGAATTTCTCGATAACTGCTCGAGAACTACTGAACAATTATATATTGCAAATATTACAACAAGATGCAAATGATATTTTTTTTGTTAATTAATTTCTTTCAGCTCGTTGGTTCATTTGAACTGGAGGCGTTGGAGGTTTCTAACGCGGTAGAAACTTCCGCTAAAAGTCCCAGTATAATTCCCAGGGTAAGTCCTCGATTCGACTTCCAACTGGAGAAATTTTCTATACTTTTTACCCAACGGGATCTAAGAGCTGTTCGAAAGAGTCTATCACAGTTGGGTGGACGCAGTGGTGAGAATACAGACTTATATGCACAGATATCCACCACAAATAAGAATCTAGTAATTAGCAAACTTAAGATCTTTGACACTAACGACAGTAGGTCTTTCCGCTATTACTATGTGTTGCTATTACAGAGTTACCTAGATCAAATATTAGATTTTTATATTGTTTTTCCGTCATTTATGGATCATCAGTTTGTTTATTACAATTTGCAAAAAAAATTTGCCAAAGTTGATAAGTTTGCTCGTTCTGGAAGTAGTTCTTTTTATATCTGGAATAACGTAGGAGGAATAAAAATTACGTATAGTGCTACTTGTACAGTTTCTTGTTTTCCACTTTTTTTGGAGGGAGAATTTTTGGACGCACGAGAACAAGTTAAGTCCAAGTTATCACAAAATCCCAATAATTCCAATAACAAAATCAGTGTTACCGGCGATGAAGATGTTTACAGTACCTTACTGGAAATGATGGTTAAAGCTGAAGGGGGGAATTAGCAATTATTGTTGTCCGCCAGAACGTCTCTTTAAAGAGACAATGATGATTATGCCGAATATAATCATCAGTGAACAAAGCATTTGTCCCATGGTGGTGGTTCCACCCAAGTAGTATCCCATTTGAGCATCCGGTTCACGAAAAAATTCAATAGAGTAGCGAATTAGTCCATAACCCAGTAGGAATGCTCCAGTGAGAAAACCAAGTTTTCTGTTTTTTATTTTACTTTTAAGTATCCATAAAATCAAAGTCAGGATAATCCCCTCTCCTATGGCCTCATATAGTTGAGAAGGGTGGCGGGGATAAGGTCCGCCTGTTCTGCTGAACACCATGCCCCAGGGAAGATCGGTAACCCGTCCCCAGAGTTCTCCATTGATAAAATTACCGATGCGACCGAAGAAAAAACCTTGGGTGGCCGCCAAAGCTACCCCGTCGGCAATGTTATAGAAGGGGATTTTTTGGGCGCGTGCGTACAACCAACAAACGAGGGCAAAGCCGAGGACTCCCCCGTGGAAGCTAAGACCTCCGTGCCAAACAGCAAAGATCTCCATTGGATCGCTCATTAGGTCATCTAGTCCATAAACCAGCATGTAAGTAAGACGCGCCCCTACAAACATTCCAGCGATTAGGAGCAAGACGAACGAATCTACTTTTTCGGCGGGAATATCCAAAAATTTTTCCCTGGAGAGTTTTATCAAGATTCTACTGCCAATAACGAAGCCGATTACGTACATCAACCCGTACCAGCGTGCTTGTAATGGCCCAAGAGAAAAAATCACTGGATTAAAATCGATTACCATTTTACTTGTTCACCTATTTATTATTGATTTTCCTGGTTATTATTTACCTGGTTATTTCTATTTACCCTTTGCGTGGCCTTTTTGTCGAGATATAATCCATCATACGCTAAATTGAGCTATTGTGTATCTTTAGTTTATTTTCGCTAGCCAGGAGAGATGCCGGAGTGGTCGATCGGGCCGGTTTCGAAAACCGGTGTAGCGCGATTGCGCTACCTAGGGTTCGAATCCCTATCTCTCCGCCACTTCCTTTCTAAACACTGACTATAGTCTTCCACATAAAAAAATTATCTATGGCATTCTTTACAATAGTTGGGTACTCAATTATACTTGCCTGAGGGATTCATTCCGTGATTAATCAGCAGCGAATCCTTTTGCCGCTTGGTTAATCCCTTACTGCATTTTCAACACCGTCCTCTGGGCCTTTTGTAAGAAAGGACTGGGAACTGGACCTTAGATCTGAGACCTGAAATAATCTATCGGAATACTCTATGTTCATTATAAAAAAATTGTTGGGTGGTTTTTTTACAATTATTGTTTCCATTAACCTGTTGTTGGCGATTATTACTGCGTTATACTTCGATAAAACGTACCTAAACGAGATACAGACGAGAGTGGATCTTAGCTTGAATTCTGCTAATTACTTTTATCAAAGTAAAATACAAAGCATCTCTCAGATGTTAAATATTCTTAAGATCAAAATAGAAATTAGAAAATTATTTTTGGATGGGCGTTTAAATTTTTTTCGCAAGATTCTCGATCGGTCTTTACAAGAAATGGATTTAGATATCCTTACTCTCCTCAATGATCAAGGAAAAGTGCTCTATCGCGCCCACAATCCTCACTATAATAATGATTCTCTTTTGTCTTTTTCCCTCGTCAAAAAGGCCATTGCCACCGGCAAGCAGCTTAGTGGTCCAATAATTTTCCCAGAAGATATCTTAAAACGAGAAGGAGACTCTCTTTTTAATCGTTCAATCGTTAAAATCGTTAATACCAAAGAGGCAATCCCGACTAACCGCGTTTTTGAAAAAAATGCACTAGCAATCAGCTCTATTGTGCCCATTAAATCGGATGATGGTAACGGTAAAGTTATCGGATACATTTTAGGTGCCAAAATTCTAAACTCTTACAACAAGATGGTTGATGATATCAAAGAACAGATTTTTGAAAATGAGAGGTACCAAGGAACCGATATTGGAACTGTAACTATTTTTCTAAATGATTTAAGAGTGGCCACCAACGTAAGGGATGGAAACGGAGAACGAGCAATTGGCAGTCTCCTTAGCGCAAAAGTTTATAATCATGTCCTGGTTAATGGCGAACGATGGGTCGGATCTGCCTTTGTCGTAAAAGATCACTATATTACTGCATATGAACCAATTAAGGATATCGATAATAAAATTATTGGTGCTTTATATGTTGGACTTTTACAAAAACCATATCTTCAACCAAAACTATACCTATTAATTATCTTTTTATCAATATTTCTTGCAATGATTGTAATAAGTTCAATCATATCTTATCTTATGACTAAATCAATTTTGAACCCGATTGAAGAAATTCTAAATGTACTTAACAGGATTATGAGCGGTGATCTTAGCGCCCGCTTATCTAAACAGAGCAAAAAGGAGTTTGTCCCTCTTTGCAATACCATCAATAGCATGCTTGATAGCTTTAATAAACGCGAAGAAATTCTAAAAGAATCTACCAACGCCCAACTTTCTCAAAGTGATAAGTTGGCCACCATTGGACGACTTTCTGCAGGTGTGGCCCACGAAGTGAATAATCCCCTTACTGGGGTTCTGACATTTGCTCATCTCCTGCGGGAGAAGAATAATATGACGGAGGAAGATCGAGCAGATTTGGATGTCATTATAAAAGAAACCCTAAGAGTGAGAGAAATTACTCGTGGATTATTAGATTTTTCAAGACAGTCGCCCTCGAATAAGGTTTCTTTGGATGTAAATAAGATTATAGAACAGGTGAAACTTCTTGTTCAAGGGCACAAAGATTTTAAGAGGATAAAATTTATTAGTGATTTGGCGCCTGATTTGAAATTTATATGTGGTGATAAAAACCAAATTCAACAAGTAATCTTGAACCTAGTTCTAAATGCGCTGGAATCGATGGTGGAAAAGGTTGGGGAGAGTGGAACTTTAGAGATTATAACGGCCAATCTCCACAACGAAATTCAAATAAAAATTAAAGATACTGGGATGGGCATCGAGAAAGAAAATTTGGAACAGATATTTGAACCTTTTTACACTACTAAACCTGTGGGAATGGGAACAGGGCTTGGTCTCAGTATAGTTTATGGCAATGTTAATAAGCATTCAGGATCGATTCGTGTTGAGAGTGAAATCAATGTTGGAACAACCTTCACTTTAATTTTCCCAACTGTTTCTGAAGGGAGTGAGTTGAGTGAGGCGAACGAGAATGCCCCAACCATCTCTTTAAATCCAGGAAAAGAGGAGAAATCAAACTGTGAAAAAAATTAATCTAGATAAGTTGTCAGATAGAGAATTGTTATCAAAAATTAAAATATTGGCGATCGATGACGAAGAAATTGTCGGACGAAGTTATCACAGAATATTTAGCGGTAAATGTGCGAAATACCTTTTTTGCCAAGATCCGGAAGAAGGAAGAAAGATTGCTTTAAGTGGTGAATACGATCTTCTATTGCTAGATATGATTATGCCCGATATCGATGGGCTCGATTTGTTAAAGGAGATAAGATCGCTATTAATAGAGATAGAAGTAATTGTTGTAACTGGTTACTCTACCATCTCATCTGCGGTTTCTGCAATCAAGCAAGGAGCATTCGATTACTTAAGCAAACCATTTACTCCAGATGAAATCAACACAACCATTTTAAACACTCTAGGAAAATCCTCTATTATTGAACAAAGGATGCTTGTCCCAGAGATGAGACAAAACAAAAGCAAATTTAATAATTTTCATGGTCTGGTTGGAAAAAGCAAAGAAATGCAGTCGCTTTATTCTTTCATCGAAAAAGTAGCAGAATCTGAAGGCACCATTTTAATAAACGGAGAGAGTGGTACCGGCAAAGAAATGGTTGCGCGAGCAATTCACAACGCTAGTAACAGGAAAGATCATCCCTTCATGGCCTGTGACTGTAGTGCACTTACCCCCAGTCTACTCGCCAGCGAACTTTTTGGACATGTCAAAGGATCCTTTACCGGAGCAGTCTCCACTAAATTGGGACTTTTTGAAGTTGCGGATAAGGGCACGCTTTTTTTAGATGAAGTCTCAAATATTGGTTTTGAAATTCAAAGCATCTTACTTCGAGTTCTCGAAACAAAGCAGGTACGAAAAGTAGGAGATATCAAAGAGCGGCCTATCGATATTCGCTTAGTAGTGGCCACCAATAAAGATTTAACTGAGATGATAAAGGAGGGCACCTTTCGCGAAGATCTCTACTATCGTTTAAATGTAGTTCCAATTTCTCTGCCACCGCTCCGAACACGCGCTGAAGATATACCTTACTTGGCCAATTTTTTTCTAGAATATTTTCGCAAGAAACATCCAGGATTAAAATTAAAATATTTCTCCCCAGAGGTTATTGATCAATTTCTCACATATTCTTGGCCGGGAAATGTTCGGGAATTAAAAAATACTATTGAGAGATTGACTATCTTAACTGA
>JADGBS010000010.1:35385-39608 GCA_015231325.1 Oligoflexia bacterium
TGGAAAAGATTGAGCAAATGTACGAATTAAATTGGGAAGAATTTAAAAACCTGAAACATAAAGTACAAGATGATACCATTAAGGAGTTAGAGGTTAGCTTTATAACTCAAAATTTAGAACGGGCAAATGGAAATATTTCTCTTGCGGCGAGAATGATGGGGATTCAACGAACCAATCTTCATGCTTTGATGAAAAAATATAATATTAGTGTAAAAACAAATTCATGTTTAAAACATGGGCAGGGGTAAACTCCTGGAAACTGTATAGTGGAACCATACAATGTATGTCAAATTCATACTCCCATCTTACAAACAAAACCCACTAAGAATTATATAATTAAATCCACTTTCGCTCTTGTTTCATCTAGTTAATCGATTTTGTTGCGCGCAAAAGTGTTAATAATTTTATGGCACAGTAATTGCTACATATTTGAATGAAGTAGAGTGTTTTTATTTTTTTTACGATCGGAGAGTATAGTCTATGAGTACGAAAGGAAGAATTCTGGTAGTCGATGACGAAGAAATTGTTGGAAGTAGTTGTATTAGAATTTTAAAACCAGATGGACATGAAGTTATTCATCAATCAAGTGCCCATCAAGCATTTAGCTTATTAGAAAAGGAAATTTTTGATCTAATCCTTTTAGATATTAAAATGAAAGAAATGAACGGAGTTGTTTTTCTAAAGAAATTACGAAAAACCAGTCCGCACTTGCCAGTAATTATTATTACTGGTCATTCTACAGAAGAGCATTTTTATGCTACTTCTCAATTAGGAATATTCGATTATGTCAAAAAACCATTTTCTCCCACAGAACTTCTTTCGGTTGTAAAGGAGTGTTTGGACAAGAATCATAATGAAAATTCAGCAGATAATAGTCTTTGGCCAGATAGTCGAAAAGAGTTTTATTTTTTTGATGAATCCTGGTTTCAACAAAATTTTGACGGGCAAGTGAGAACGGGAGCGATCATTCCTCACATAGATAGGAGTGATATTTTAAATCTAAAACTTCCTCATGTTGGTCAACATGTTCATCGGGGTCTCCCTCTGGCCTCTATCGAGAGCAAAAATGGTCAGCGAATAATCCATTCCCCGGTTAGTGGTGTTATAACTAGCGTGAATCATAATTTAAATCGTGATTCAGCTCCACTTTTGTGGGATGATCCTTGTGGAGAAGGTTGGATTGCTCACGCACTGCCAGATAATATTGAAAATGATATCAAAGAATCAAAAATCAGAAAAATTATTTTGGCAGTTTCGGATGAAAAACGCCTACAAGAAAAAAGAGATCAATTAACTAGATTAGGTCTAAAAGTTTTTGTGCTTAAAGATATAAAAATTTTAAACAATGTTATTTCTTTAATGCCATTTGAAGATTCTGTTTTGTTTCTGGATACCCTCTCCTATGGAGCAGAAGGTCCACAGATGCTGCGAACTTTAAATGAGGAGCACCCGAATATAAAAGTTATCGTGCTCGCCGATGCGGATTCTACTTTTGAAGAAAAATACCGCGCAGAAAAAATATTTTATTATGCGATGAAACCCTTCGCCGATAAAGAAATTTTGGATATTTTATTCAATGCCTTTGTCTCTCGGCCTCCTAGAAATGCCGTTACCTCCCCTCTACATAATAAGAAAGACTCTTCCTTGCTTCCGCAATGGATTAGCAAGATGACAATTACCAACCATGAAGGAAAAAAGACATCTTTATTAGTAAATGGAGAGGTCTTGATGTATCACGCAGGATTGGGGAAAATGCTTATTGGAAAATTTCTAGACAATCTTTATTCTTTAGAAACCAATCGTGGGGTAGAAGAATTTGATTTTCAAAGTATCGAGGGAAGGGCAAAAATTTCTCGAGAAGAGGATAGTTGTGATTCTCTCCTGCTGCTCCGATGTGAAGGGAGTGATCAAATTCAAGGGACCTTGAAAGTTGAAGAGGGAGAAAAATTCTTTCATATTGCCCAAGATTCTACTGGGACAAAGAGTACAATTCTTACTATTCACACTGCTCAAAAAAATTCTCAAAAAGACAATCTCCTTGATTTTGACCCTAGAATAATAGAAGGATTGGCCGAAAAAATATTTAAATTAATGACAGTGGGTTCAGGAAAAACGCGATATCAGTCAGAGGCCACTACCAGTGGATGTAAGGAGTGTAAAGATTTTTCTTCTTTTTCTGAGGTGGAAAAGATTAAGCTCCTCTTTAAACGGCTTGATGAATTTTTGGCCGATTATGTTAATAAACCAGGTGGACTTATTCCCGCGCTACAAACTGCCCAAGGTCTTTTTGGTCATCTGCCTAAACATGTTATTAAATATATTGCGGGTAAATTTAATAAATCTTACAGTGAAGTCGCTGGGGTAGTAAGTTTTTATTCATTCTTTTCTACCACTCCCAGGGGAAAAAATCTGATTAGAGTTTGTCTAGGAACCGCCTGTTATGTAAGAGGTGGAAAACAGCTTGTTGACGATTTCAAAAAGCATTTGAATATTGAAATTGGTGAAACCACCGAAGATAAAATGTTCACGCTGGAGATTGCTCGTTGTTTTGGTGCTTGCGGACTAGCTCCTGTTATTACTGTTAACGATACTGTTCATCAGAGAGTAAAGAGCTCGCAGATTGCCAATATTTTAAAAGAATATTCAAATGCAAATTTGAACTCGAATTCAGAATCCAACAAAGAAGTGCTTTCTAATGAGATGGGTATATAGGAGAAAAGAAATGAATAAAGTAATGAATGAAGTAACGAATAAAGTAATAAAAAATATCAATGATCTGAAAAATATCAAGAACGAATTACAAAAAGACCTCAACATTCGTCTAGAAGAAAGAGAGTTAACTCCAACTACCAAAATTGAACATAGGCATGTTCTTATTTGCGTGGGGGGCGGCTGTCTGGCCTCCGGCTCAGAAAAAATAAAGAGCGCCTTCGAGAGGGGGATAAGGAAATATAATTTAGAAGGTAAGGTAGAAATAGTTGGTACTGGTTGTATGGGGCCTTGTTCAGATGGTCCAGTATTAAGAATAGCTCCTGATAATGTTTTTTATCAAAACATCAGCGAAAATGATGTGGAGGAAATTATTGTAAAACATTTATTAGAAGGAAAGGTTGTTGAAAAATTTTTGAGAAAAAACTTGGCCCAAGTTCCCATGTCCAGACCTAATGATATTGAATATTTTAAGTTGCAAAAGAAAATTGCTCTTCAAAATTGTGGAGTAATTGATCCCCTTAGCATAGATGAATATATTGCGATGGATGGATATCAGGCACTCGCAAAATCGTTATCCAGTTATAGTGGGGATAAAGTCGTTGAAGAAATTAAATTGTCTGGTTTACGAGGTAGAGGAGGCGGTGGTTTTTCTACTGGTCTTAAGTGGGAGTTTACTCGTAAAGCTGCTGGCGGCGGCGTGGATGGCAAACAAAAAAATGTAGTATGTAATGCTGATGAAGGAGATCCAGGTGCCTTCATGGATAGAAGTCTTCTCGAAGGTGATCCACATAGTATCATCGAAGGAATGGCCATCGCGGCCTATGCAGTTGGTGCTAGTCATGGATACATCTATGTAAGAGCAGAATATCCATTGGCCGTTGAGCGTTTACAAAAAGCAATTAACGACGCCAAAGCATATAAGTTACTCGGCGAAAATATCTTAAGTTCTAATTTTTCTTTTGAACTAGAAATAAGAATGGGATCAGGAGCATTTGTTTGCGGAGAGGAAACTGCTCTCATGAATTCAATAGAGGGCAAGCGTGGGGAACCTCGCCCCAGACCTCCTTTCCCGGCAGTCAAAGGACTTTGGGATTCTCCTACCCTCTTAAACAACGTTGAAACTTACGCTAGCGTTTCTAAAATTATTCTTAAAGGTTCTAAATGGTATGCATCTTTTGGTACTGAAAAAAGCAAGGGAACAAAGGTTTTCGCGCTTGCGGGTGCAATCAAAAATAGTGGATTAGTAGAAGTACCGATCGGAATTTCTTTAGGTGATTTAATTTATGATATTGGAGGAGGAATCCCCAACGGAAAAAGTTTTAAAGCAGCGCAAATTGGTGGCCCATCAGGTGGTTGTATTCCTAAAGAACATTTGAATGTTCGCCTAGATTATGAATCACTGATTGAACTGGGTGCGATCATGGGTTCCGGCGGACTAATCGTAATGGATGAAAATAGTTGCATGGTAGACGTCGCTAGATTCTTTATGGAATTTGTTCAGGAAGAATCTT
>JADGBS010000110.1 GCA_015231325.1 Oligoflexia bacterium
TTGAAAATTTTTTCAATCACTGTTTTTTATCAACAGAAAAACTTTGTAATCTCGTAATCATTTCTTGTTGAGAACGGGGTCTCCATTCAACACTGGAATAAACATCGGCGCATGGAAAATTAAACAAATAAGCTAACACTGCAAAAAACAGTGGCATAAGTTTTTTTTTCTGAACTAAAAACTGATTCTTTTTCATAACATTTTGTCTCCAAATAAACAATATTGATTGAATTACATTACAATTCCTACGGCGATGAGAAGAAGCAATGAATAAAACATTTTTTTCAATTTGTGAACAAATTCTGTTGATAAAAAACAGTGATTGGAAAAATTTTCAAAAACATTCAAGGACAAACAGGGAAAAATATTCTTATAAATAGCCTTGCAAAGACCACAAAAGACCACGAATTATTAGGAGCAGGCCAACTGGCCGGACGGATTTCAGTCAATGTAATATTTTTTTGAAAAAAATAGAACATAGTGTATCATTATGTACATATTTATATCTCACTTTAGATGTACGCTAAATCTAGCAAAATTAGGATAATGGGTTCAATTATGGTTAAGTCTTTTTTTAGAACAATTACGTTGATAAGTCTTTTATCATTTAACATCTTTAACATTTTGAATGCCCTGGGTGCATCTGAAGAATTTTCAGACACCTCTAGCGAACAAGAAAAATTTTTCACAGAGTACTTAAACTCACTAATATCTATTCCAATAAATTCAAATGAAGACTCCACTGATTACCAGAGTGAACCTTCGAAAGATTTATCCCCTGCCATGATCCCAAGTGCAGCTGCAGCTACGTCCGATCAAATACAACTTCAACAAACCCGGCCGGATCTACTTAATCCTCCTGCATCCTCTCAGACTGGATCACAGCTACAACTTATTGAACAGATTCTAGTAAATTTAGTAACAATAGTCAGTCCAGAAAATCTTGCCAAAGCAATAGTTGATAATATTACAGATGAAGAGCTAGTTTATCTGTCTACACATAATTTGCAAATATTAGGAGGATCACAAGAAGTTGTTGGTATATCGTTATCTGCCAAACAGTTGGCCAGCAAGATAACTTCATGGATAATCAATCAAACACTCTCGACAGGCCAATATATCCGCCCTACTGATACCATAGCTAAAGCGTTGTTGAACTCTGCATATCAATCACTATTGAATCAGGGGACACCAATGAACATAGAATTACAGGCCAGAATGACAGGGTGGATGTTAGAAACACTTCGTACAGTAGCACTCGATAACGTAAATGGGCAACTAATTTACTTTTACTTAACCTCGGCGCTATATAATGTGATTAATAGGCAACAAATTATTCCTGCCCTGTGCTTATTTTTAGAAAATAGACTTACGGCATTAGCATTATCAACCTCTGCGTCTGCCTCAGCTTCGGCCTCTGCCTCGGTCTCTGCCGCCGCCGCTCCCGCCGCCGCTCCCGCCGCCGCTCCCGGCTCTGCTACTGAAGTTGCGGTAGAAATGGACGGCGTTGAAAATGCCGCCAGCACCGCCACTGCCACCGCCGCCGCCAGCACAGAGTCTGCGTCGTCTAGTAGTAGTCATCAAGTTATACAACACAATCATCATCGTAAACCACTTTCGCCCACCGCTCTTAATATACTAAGATTATGGTTTCAGGAACATCTTGATCGTCCTTATCCCTCTGAGGAAGAAAAAAATGTCCTCGCGCAAAACGCCAACATTACAATGTCTCAATTGAGTGATTGGTTTAATAATGTTCGAAAAAGAAAGTGGCAAGCTATGCTTACAGAAGCAAGAAAAGCTGTTGGGCCGCATAACTCAGCAGATGAAAAAGCGTATGTGCGAAGTCACTGGACATGGGTAAAAAAGGCATCGGACCAAGAATGATCAGTACATGCAGCAGCTCCAAATGAGGAAAAGTAACCGACGATAAAGATCGAAAACCTTATTTTTTACTAATCTTCATTGCTTCGTAAATACTAAAATTATATGTTTTTAAATCAGGATTGAATTTTTTTGAAAACTTTTTAAAATCAATATTTTGATATAAATTATTGGTTCTTCTACTAATTAAATTTTTATAGTCTCCAATATTTGACCATGAAATAGAAGTCATATCGGATTTCATTTCGAGGTTCTCACTCACAAAATCAATACCATTGAAGTAATCATATAATAACACTAGTGCCCACGCACCTTGAAAAAAATGTCCGCCAACAGATACCGCAAGTTTGTTTTCTTTTATCAACGCTAGGGCCTCTTGAGTCCAATCTACCCCTCCAATTAGTATGCTTATTCCTGGTTTTAAAACAGAAGCTTTATAACCATCAACAGACCCCATGGCCATAGTATCATTGGCAGACCAAATGATTCTAGTTTCTGGATACCTTTGCTGAACGTGTTGAGTTATTGTTTTTGCATCTTCAAAATTCCAATTAAAGGAAGTAAAAACCTGTTCAAGAATAACATCTTTATGATTTCTCAATGATCTTTGTAATCCTTTCAATCTTTCAATCGCACTTCCATCGGCCGGGTTTCCGTTTATGGCACAAATATGTATTTTATCGTCGGTTCCGTTTAACTTTTTGGCCCTGGCCATTTTTATTAGTTCTTCAGCTAAGACATATCCAGCACTTTCGTCATCCGCTAAAATCTCCCCAATCCAATTTTTAAATTTATTTCGAGGTCCACCATAAGTTTTTTTCTCTTCACTCGAAAGTCCAGCGTTTAAAATAAATGTTTTTATACCAGCTTTTTCGGCCAAATCAAGAATTATGGGTCCATTCATTTTAGTAGGAGAAAAGACAATAAAATCAGGTTTCTTTGTTTTGCTGATGAGCGCTTTGACATTATTTACCATAGCAAATTGGCTATATGATGAATGGAGTATTGTAATTTTCACACCTAAACTTGTGGCAGCTGCTTTCATGCAGGTTTCAAAATCTAACCAAAAAATATTTTTATCATCCTGCGGATTTAGCCACACAACCCATATTGATCCATTTTTATTAAATGTATGTAAATCTATGTCTTTATCAGTTATTGGTGTGGATAAATCAGATCCTGCTAATAAATTTATGTTAACAACCGATAACGATGATAATAATAAGAATAATAATAAAACAATGATCGTTGTAAAAAAAGATTTCATCAACTTCATCATATCCCTCCAAAAGATAGATAGAGACCACCTGATTTGATTACGGAAAGAAAAATCAGCGTTTGGCGAAACACGCTCCTATTTTGAAATTTTTTTCAGGTTAGCATAAAAAAAAACAAGTGGCAAACTTAAGTTAATACTTATGTACATACTTAATTAAAACTTGCGCAATAGTGCCGACATATATACAGAGATACTCAAAAAGGCAGCATCTTACAGTATAACAGGAGGTGTTACAGCTGGTACTATTATATAGAAAGTGGAAAGGAAACTGACAAAATTACTACTCAATTACCAATACCAAAGCAGATTTTCTATTTCTGCAATGGCCTGGGGATTTTGTGACCATTGTGCTTTATCTAAACAGGTATTTCCATTACTATTTCTATGGCGAGGATCCGCACCATGTCGCAACAATAAACCTACA
The DNA here is from genome assembly GCA_015231325.1 of Oligoflexia bacterium. Lineage (GTDB taxonomy): Bacteria > Bdellovibrionota > Bacteriovoracia > Bacteriovoracales > Bacteriovoracaceae > JADGAN01. Next base: position 3,588 of record JADGBS010000110.1, read on the forward strand.
ATGGAGCTATGTCCGCAATGTGCTGCTTCTAAGAGTGCACTGTTTCCGTTAAAATCCACATCATTTACTCTGGACCCTGCCGCTAGTAGCATTTCAACGACAAAAGGTTTTGCCTTTATTCCAGAAACCGCCTGCATTAATGGTGTACGACGAGTATGGGGATACTGATAGTTCGAATCAGCCCCCTTACTCAATAATAACGCTACCAGTCTATCCATACCTGCGTTGGCAGCATTCATAAGCAACGTGCCATTTCCAATGCCATTTCGATTAATAATCGTGTCAATTTCTTGGTCATCAATAGTTTGAACGATGTGAATAGCAAGGTCTTCTAAATTATTGTAGATGATATCAAATATTAAAACTTCTAATAGATTGGCCGGACGTTGATAAGAGTTCCTTGTGGATACGTCCTTGAGAGCAGATGCACCCTCGGCGATAACCTGTAGACAAAGGCCATTTTTCTCAGGAGATAACTTCTGCATAATATCCAAGTCGAAAGAGATCACTCTTTCGGCCAATGCCCGAAAAAGTAGATGAGGGTATTTACAAAAAAAAGAGCTGTCGCTTATTAAATACTTTGCTCTTTTCAAAGATTGAGTTTGATCATTTTGAGTGATTACGTCTACAAAACGCTGTTCCTCTTCTGGTGTAAAATTTGAAACCTTTAATCTAAGGCGTTTTTTTAACTTTGCTTTAGCAACGTTATCTAGAAAAAGAACCTCTGGAGCTTTCAATAAATATTGGTCAATGCTTATTGAACGTAATAACTTAGTTTTCTGCAATTGCCACCGCCATTGCGACCACAATTCCGACGAAGATGGAGATGCAGACAAAGCTGTGCCTGCAAACGCAGTAGGCATGACATCTTGGCAAAATCTAAAAATTATGGTTAGCTGCAAAAAAGTCACAAATAAAAAGACAAAACTAGGTGATAGTTTTTTTTTGTTCATTTCAATACTCCAATTTATACAATTACTAAACTCCCTCTCCCCCGAGGGAAATCATTATACATAATACATAAATCGGGAAAAAGAACAAAAACTTAATTGAACGTAAATTTTTCTGTTAATCGTTTAGATATCAGATCTCTAAATCAGACCTCTAACAACATGCTCAAAATATATTTCCACATCCGCTCCACTGAAGCAATTTCCACTCGTTCATCTGGTGAATGTGCTCCTATAATATTGGGACCAAAGGAGATCGCATCTATCTGCGGATAAACACTAGTAATAATTCCACACTCAAGGCCTCCATGAGTGGCCATACTATGTGCCTCTTTACCAGTTAATTTTTTATAACTATTTTGCGCCAATTTTAATATCGGAGAATTCACATTAGGGGTCCAACCGGGGTAAGAAGAATCTTGTTGAACTTTAAACCCGGCCAGTTCAAAACAACTCGCTACCATCTGTGCCACTTCTTCTTTGTGCGACTCAATGGAACTACGTTGAAATGTACGAATATCCAACACCCCCTTGCGCAAACGTACGATTCCTAAATTGGAAGATGTTTCAGTTACCATCGGCATTTCTGCAATCATGTTTTTCATACCGTTAAAACAAGCACATAACCCATGCAACACCCGCGCACTATCTTCTGCTGAAATGGCACTGCGCGTAACATGCGAGTCTGAGGACAAAGACAGTAAACGCACCTTGACAGCAGGGTCAGTCAGCGCATATTCCTTACTAACTGTTTGCTGAAATTGCTCTACTATCTTGGCAACAAAATTGTTGGCAACAGAACTACCAGCGCCGCGCTCCATCGCAATGGTGGCCACACACTCACGGGGAATCGCATTGCGTAAAGTCCCACCCTCAAATTCACAAATTCTCAATGCGTTTCCTTTTGTCTCTTTTTTAATAAGCATCAAAACCCTAACCATCAATTTAACGGCATTGACCAGTTTTCGATGAATCTCCAATCCGGAATGCCCCCCCTTCGCGCCAGTAACTTCCAGACGATATATTTCATAATCACTAGATAATATTTGCTCTGAGTAGTTAGCACCAGCGTTAGTATCAATTCCTCCTGCACAACCAATAGATATCTCCCCTTCCGTTTCTGAATCTAAATTAAACATCACTCGAGAATTCAGTAGACCCGACCGTAATCCCACTGCCCCACGCATACTTGATTCTTCCTCGACAGTAAATAATGCCTCCAACGGTCCATGCGCGAGTTCACTTTGTTGTGATTCAAAAATTCCCAAGATCGCCGCCACCCCGATCCCATTATCCGCACCCAACGTCGTTCCCTGCGCACGCACATATTCGCCATCAATATATGCCTGAATCGGATCACGCAAAAAATCGTGTTGGGTTTGCATATTTTTTTCGGGCACCATATCCATGTGTGCCTGCAACAACAATGGCGTCCGCTGCTCTAAACCAGGAGTCGCTCCTTTCCTTAATATAACGTTGCCGGTCTCATCAACCAGAAAAGAAAATTTCTGTCTTCGCGCAAAGTCCACGATATAATCGCGGACCCCTTCCTCGTGACCACTCATGTGGGGAATTGCACAGATTTTCTCGAAGTGTTTCCACAGCAATTGGGGAGACAAATTAGAAATATTATTATTACTATCACCATTACTATTGCTATTGCTATTGCTATTGCTATTGCTATTCGTCACAATGATCTCCTTCAGATATAACTATAAAATGATTATAAATAGCGCAATTTTACAAAAAAAATCTAGACAAAGAAAGCAGTAAATAGGAAAATCCAGATTACATGAATTAACAGGAAAGTAGTACATCTATATGGAAAATACGAATTTGAATTTTGAAAATAAAACTATCTTAGTTGCTGGTGCTGCAGGCTTTATCCCTAGTCATCTTAGCGAGTTTTATTTGCAGTTAGGGGCCAAAGTAATCGGACTGGATAACTTTATAACTGGGTCCCGTTCTAACATTGAACTGCTTACTAAATACTCTAATTTTGAGTTTCATGAAGTAAACATAATTGAAGGTATTCCACAAATCAAAGAACCTATTCACTACATTTTTAACATGGCATCGCCTGCCTCCCCAGTCGATTTTGCTCGCATCCCATTAGAGATCATGCGCGTAAACTCAGAGGGCACTCTCCACCTATTAGAGGTTGCCCGTGATCATCATGCACGCTTTTTAGAGGCATCTACGTCTGAAGTTTATGGCGACCCTAAAATACACCCTCAGGTTGAAGATTATGTTGGACATGTACAAATCAACGGACCTCGTTCTTGTTATGATGAATCTAAACGCTTTGCTGAAGCACTAACATATAGCTTTCGAACGCGTTTTGGGGTCGATACTCGTACTGTCCGTATATTTAATACCTATGGTCCAAGAATGCGTCCCAATGATGGCAGAGTAGTGCCTAACTTTATCAATCAAGCATTGCGTGGAGAGGCGATTACTGTCTACGGAGATGGGCGACAAACTCGCTCATTCTGTTACGTTAGTGATCTCGTAGATGCATTGCATAGGGTAATGTTTTCCAGTGACCATACCCCTTTTAACATTGGTAATCCAGAAGAACGAACTATCTTAGAAGCAGCACAAGCGATAATTGAAATTTTAGACAGTAAATCCAAAATCATATTCAAACCGTTACCTGTGGATGACCCTACTCATCGTTGTCCATCCCTGAAAAAATTACAACAGGCCACCGACTACCGACCGCAGGTAGGTTTTCGCGATGGCATGTTAAAAACAGCTGAATATTTTCGTTCGATGTCTACCCATTTATGATCAAAATGACAAAAATTTTCTCGATTACTTCTCAGTCACAGATGTGTAACGATAAATTTGCGCAAATTTTAAAAAAAATTCACACAAAAGCTTAAAACTGCATATAATCCTGCACTTGGTACATTCAACAACTCACAGTAACCTAAGGAGATACCAACATGCAAAGCAGTACACGTACACTATCTATATCCATTACTAAATCTATTACTACATCCATTAGTAAAAAACTACTATGCTCGTTTTCCTTTTTTACCGTTATCTTCGGAGTAAACGCTAGTAATGATTCATCCATTATCTCCCAGCTTGATCGGCAACAAAACATCACCACTAGTTCCCAACAAAATCGACTGCAAGAGGTAAATTCTTTGGATGCTTTTGTTACCAGCAATAATCTACTGCGACTGCGACAAGGAGACATTCTCAGTCATGCAGTAATTCTCAAAGCCGGTACGGCCTTAAATGATCTAGAAAAACAAGTGATAAACACTATCAGTGGTCTGAGTTTTTTTCAGAATCAGAATCAAGAAAATGGTATTGCGACCTTAGACCTTAACGATTATGCCACTCTAAAACGTCACTCTTTCGTGGTTAATAAGTCAATGTTTTTTGTTCCAAATAAGCAACCCTCATCTTTGGCCAAAATCAACGCCCAACTACTGGCCTCTGAACGGTATCACAGAGAATGTGAACCAGGGATTGAGTCAGGAAAAACTAAATTAGATTTTCCCAACGTAGGACACCATCAGGATAACAGTTTTCGTGTCAAAAAAATAGTCGGACCTAAAGAGATCACCATTCAGATGTTGACCAGCGAAATTTACAACAAAGAGCTCATCAAAAATTTGTCTAGAATCGATGGAATAAATTATGACAAGGCCATCCTCATGGAACGAACCAGAAATGACATTCTGATTTCTGACAATTTCAAATTAGTTAAAAACCTTTTGCTCTATCGACAATCATCGGAGGGCATATTAGTTACTAGTTATACCGTAGTGGCAACAGAAATGGGTATGGTTGCTAGGTGCCTAATTGCTGGAGTAAAAAGATGTGTGAATATAGATAGCTTTAGTACGGAGGATAGTACGGAAACCGCGGTTCGCACCCGCAATTTTATGTTAAACAAGTTGTAGGTGTTGCTATTGCTGTTGCTGTTGCTGCGATCCAGCACCATAAACGAAGGCATATCGTAGCGAATAAATGACAGCAGGATCTATTCTGGCGACTAACTTTCCTCCAGTCTCCTGAGCGTAGGTATTCAATACCCCTTCTTCTTCCAAACGATCAATCTCGCTTTCATATAACTGCACCAAGTCCATACCAATGCCTTCCGTACTGAAGGAAGATATGTCACGATGAAAAATCAACTCAAAAAGTGAAGCGTCGCGAACAAATACTGCGTCTGCCAAATTTCCGCTAGCACTTCTACTAGAATATTGGTAGCTAAGCGTCCTTTGCTCTAATGCATTAATCACCAACCGATGCATAGTTTCGACCGCAACCCTACGCATGTCCTCTTTTAACGACGGAGATAATGGCATAGGCAATAATCTTTTGGTTTCATTAAAAACCGCACGCAACTGTTCAATCTCCGGATAACCATACCTACTGATTGCCAAAATATCCGTGACCTGATCATTTCGAGGAAAAAATCCTCTATTAAAAATAGAAGTGATGTCTCGATCCTGTATCATCTCTGCTAATAACGAATTACGCTCATCCTCGGCCCTCCCGAGGAAAGAGGTAACTTGCAGTTTTGCCTGCTGCGCTGCCACCTGAATAACCCCCTGTGATGCAGTAGCTGCACTCAATCCTCTTGCTTGCAATAAACTATCTCGGCGATCACGCCAGCGCTTGAAGTGGGCATACTCGTGTGCCAAAGAAGACAGTGCATAGTTATTACTCAAAAGATCAATGTTAATTTGCGGAATGCCTTCATCATCCACCAAAAAGAAGGAGGTAGCAGATTCATCTGAAAACTTCCCAGTTTTAAGGGACTTATCTTGAATCCGATACATATGTCCACCCTCTTTTCTCAACTCATCAATAACCTGCTGAATAAACGGCTCGCCTGATTGCATATAAATCCCCGTACGGATACGTATAAATTTCTCATTACCTCGGGGAAACCTACGAGCAACACTCTGTGATAAATTTGTAGGTAAGTCACTAATCCTTAGCGCAGAAAACATTTGTTCTGGAGAAGCAAGGGGAAGAAGAGGTGTAGACCATGACGAATGCGAAACACGCGCAAGCCTACTGTAGTTGGCCAGCTCTTGCATTCTGGTACAAAATAATTGTTGAACCCCTACAACTACATTAGGATGTTCACAGAGCAAATTAACAAAATGCCTAAATGCCGTGACGTAGCCTTCGGAAGACATCCGCGATGTAATATATTGTTGCCCCGCATACATTAACGGCGCAAAATCTGGTCCCAAAACATCCATTAGTCGTCGCTGTTTGGCAATCAAATCTTCTACATCAGCGAAGGTAGGTGGAATAATACGCTCGGTACTAGAATTCACCACGTCGCTTATCTGCTGCACCTGTCGCAAAAAATCAAAGATGTCCGCACGCTTGGAAACTGAAAGAAAATCCCTAGGAGCGCCCTTCAAAAGATCTTTTACTGCTAAAGGTTCACTTGCTGCCCCATCGGTAAGCGCAAGAAAAATTCCATAACCTCCACCAGCAGATGTATTGGAACGTGCATCTCCACCAACCATATCCTCTACCACCGTGGCCTGCGCCTGACGCGCCAAAACCGCCATCCAATCCGAGAATACTCCGCGTGGACTCTTAAATACAAAGAACCTTAAGTCCTGTCCTGCGCTTGTACTATAATAAAAATTTTTGTCTCGATCGTTTTTAACTGGCATTGGTAACGCCGCCACTGGTACAAAATCTTGTACCACCATACCCTGCGGTTTCTGCACTAAACCCTGCACAACTATTTGTCTCTCTTCTGGAGATATATTCATAAAAACCTTCACCCCGCTGCCTCCAGAACCATCTGGTTTTTTCACCACGTACTTTGCAAGACGATTTCCATGATTGATGGCATCAAATTCTGCATCAGCAAAAATAGTTGAACCGAATTCACTTCGACTATACGAATGAGATGGACTTGCTATAGGTTGACTAGGTCCAGCAAACAAAGGAGCAAAACATCTGCTAACAGTCTCAAATATTTTTTTATTATCCATCACCCTACCACCAATCACGTTGGTATAAAGTTTTCTGTGTAGGATGGCGTCCGCCAAGGTTCCACGAGCAGCAGCGATCGCTCTCTCATCCGCTCCTATTGGTAGTGTTGGGTCAATACCCAAACGATCGGTGTTATATGCAATCAATGGCGCACCCACACTGTCTCTGAATACCCCAATAATCTGTTGTAAATCGAACTCGCCATCATCTTTAAGCGGATGCTTCCAATCATAAATCACACCTGGACGAAGCGGAGTATCAGATGAGACACCCGCCAGATGCGAATACTCAACCAACCGCTCACCACCCATATCTGGATCAATCAGTGGTATGTTGTCTTCACTCAGAAAAAAAGACTCCTCTTCACGACTATAGACACCAGTAACCACCGGATTGCCCTCTCCAACACCGATATTCAATCGAACATTTTCATCAGCATCTATGTACAAGTCTCGCTTGCGCACCAACGGCATTCCAGAAAAATATGAGATCAAAGAAATATCAGGGTGTGCACCGCTACCCTCTCCGGCCCCTACCATTACCGTAATTCCATGATGATTACCCGTCCAAAAAAGAGCATTCTCTTCGATGGTCCGTCGTAAAAGTTCGTAAGTATGATCTTCTGGTAACCGATGCATAACTAATTGTGCCATTTCTGGATCTTTAGCTATCCAAGACTTAAGACATGGACGAATATTAGTAATCCCACTAGGAGTACCTAAATTAAACTCTGCCAAAACATAATCCATCACTTCCGGATTCCTAATCATTGCATCTGCTCCCGCAACCGCGATAAAAGGGTATGCCGCCATTTGGGGAGCATGCAGTTTAGGAATATCATAGACACTAGATTTCATTGACACTACCATATCGGCAATGTCGTTTACACTACAACCATTAATTTCTTGTCCCACAATTTGGCCCATCGTTCGTAAAATATTTTGTGGTGTGAAATCATTTTCAATATTTCGAGCTGGTATTGAATAAAAAATTTGATCTAGTTTTTCAAAAGCGAGCATGTCTGGAGCAGTGGACTGTACCAGCCTGTCAAAGTCTACCTTTCTTAGAACGAAAGGAACTCCATTTACTTGCGGAACAAAAGGAGAATAAGTATGAGCATGATCATTTTTCTTATTGAAAGACATCCCATATTGCCACAAATCATCAGTCATCCGTTGATTAATATCAAATTGTGTTCGAGGATCACGAGATAACAGCAACCGCCCAATATCTGCCCATGGTGCGCGTGGTTGCTCAGTTCTATCGAATAAAGAATTCTCAACATCAGGAACATTAACCATTCTACCGTCGACAAGATACAACAAATTGTACATATTCCGGAAAGAATAACGGGATGAGGAAACGTCAGAAGCAAAGGACGTTGCCACACTACAAAAAAGCAGTAGCAATAAAATACTGACCATACCGATTTTTATACTAACCTTACTTAGCATAGTAGATTCTCCTTTTGGGTTTCAG
>JADGBS010000111.1:0-389 GCA_015231325.1 Oligoflexia bacterium
GAGTTATAGGAAAGCAATAAAGGAAATAATGGAGTCCAGTAAGAAGGAATTAGAAAATTTAGAAGCAAATAGTGAGAATAGAACTAAGAACATGCAGAAAAATTACGCTAATAGTAAGAATGAGCTTGAAAATAAATTTAATAGTACTGTAGAAGATGTTAGGAATAGGACAAATGCCTCCGTTGATAAGTTGAAAGAAGAACTTCCGCAAAAAATAATGAAAGAAAGGGCGCAATTTCGCGAAGAAGTCGATGACCAAAAGATCGGATTTCAAAAAAGATTAGTAGAAATTACAGATGCATTTAGAAGGGCAAATCGATATGAAAAAGATGAGCATGAGGCAATAGAACAAAATAACGAGAAAAATTATTCGAGTAAAATAGAGGCAC
>JADGBS010000111.1:574-11933 GCA_015231325.1 Oligoflexia bacterium
CGGTGAAAACCAAATTAAAATTATAAAAGATGAAAGTGAAGTTGCTAGAGAAATTGCTGTTGATCGAGAAAGCAACGAAATAGATGCGCTTAATAAAAAAAATCAAGACGTAATATCAAATATGCAAATGAATTTCGATCAGATTGCATCTCAATATCGGGATCGAATGAATAGTAATCAGAAGGAATTAAAGGAAGAACATCAAAAAGAGGTTGATCAGATACAACGCACGGGAATTGTGGAAAGGAGTGCATTGAATAAAGATATTAGTGAGATTAAACGAGAGAAGGATGATGCCAGCGAAAGATATCATAATAGAAATATTCCTTCGACACGAAGTGAGGCCTTTAATAATTCTTTTCAAGAGATTTCAAGTGATTTTGATGTAAAAGCGAAAAAACTTCATGATGTGTATATTGATGATCTTGAAAAAAATAAGTTGGCAAACAACGATAAGACCAAAAAAGAATTGAAAATGGTCAGCGATTACATGACAGAAACTATTGCACAAAAAGGAGAAGAAAATAAGAAAGCAATAAACTTATATAGAAAGAAAGATCGTGATTTAATTGAAAACACACAACAATCTGTAGAAAATATTCAAAATGAGAATTCTCGTAAGATTCAAAGAAATACCGATACTTTTGGTTACCAGGTAGAGAATCTTCGTAAAAAAAGTCAAGAGGCATTGGATCGACTTAAGGAATATTATACTAACAAGCAAAGAGATATTGTAACTAAAAACCAACAAGAAGTGTCTGGAATTGTTGACGAGATAAGAAATGATTTTTTTCAAAAGTTGAATCAATTGAAATCAAATTTCACTGACAAATTGGAAAAAAAAGATAGAGAGAGTATAGATGGACAGGAAATGTATGAAAAAAAAATCGAAGAGATGGGGCATGATCGTTTGACACAAAATAGATACATGGGCATGCTTTTCGACGAAAAACATAAGCAAGACATGGATAATATGAAAGAAGCAGTAGGGCAAAGAGATAGAGAAAAAGAACAACAGGTAAAAGAGGTTAGAAAATTTTATGAAAATAAAATTAATGATCTAACCAAACAGCATGTATCACAGATGAGGAGATTTGTAGGTGATGCAAAAAAAAATTTACAGGATACACAATTGGATAATTTTAATAAAATTAAAAATATTGAGAAAATGAAATTGAAAGAAGAAGCAAGATTAAAAAATAATATTGAGTCGCAAGTTAATGGTCTTACCGCTTCTTATGAAGACAAGATAGAGCGAATGAAAAATAACTATGAGACGGAGATTGATAAACTAAAACAGAAAATTCAGGATAGTAATTGAGCCAATTTCTGAGCACCTTCATACGTTCATGAATTTTTATTCACTCGATTTTACTTGCTTCATTTTTTCATTACATTTTTGTTTTTAATCTTATTTTTATCTTTTGTTTTTTTCCGATATGAGGTAGCATCCGATTAGTCGTTTTAACTTTTTTCATATCGCAATAGTTATGTACTTTTAGAATAAGCTAAAATAATCTGTTTAACTTGATGATAAGTGAGATTTAAAAATCATGAATAATGGATGGCATGGAACTACAATTTTACTGGTAAAAAAAAATGATCAAGTGGTAATTGCTGGGGATGGGCAAATTACTGTTGGAAATATTGTCTTAAAATCGGAGACTAGAAAAGTTCGTCGTTTGCATAACGGACTCGTAATTGCAGGGTTTGCTGGTGCGACTGCAGATGCACTTACACTATTCGAGAGGTTAGAGGAAAAACTAGAAAAATATCCTGGTCAATTGTCACGAGCATCCGTAGAACTGGCCAAAGATTGGCGTATGGACAAATATTTGAGAAGGTTAGAAGCGATGATGGCCGTAGCAGATAAGCAGGTGGCATTGTTGCTCTCTGGCAATGGAGATGTTTTGGAGCCGGAGAATGGGTTAATTGGTATCGGTTCAGGTGGCCCATACGCTCTGGCCGCTGCGCGGGCATTAGTGAAAAACGAAAAATTAGATGCTATGGAAATTGCGAAACAGGCAATGCTTATTGCATCTGAATTATGTATATATACTAATGATAAATTCACTTTTGAGTGCCTATAACGATTTTCCGTACATAATTAAAGAGGGTAATGAGGTATAGATATGAATGAATATATGACATCATCTTCTTTGACTCCCAAAGAGATTGTTAATGAATTGAGTCGATATATAGTTGGGCAAGATGATGCAAAAAAGGCAGTAGCAATTGCTTTAAGAAATAGGTGGCGTAGACAACAGTTGGATGAAAATCTTAAAGAAGAGGTTCAGCCTAAAAATATTTTGATGATTGGACCAACTGGAGTGGGTAAAACTGAGATTGCTAGGAGGTTGGCGAAATTGGTTAAGGCGCCGTTTTTAAAAGTTGAGGCAACCAAGTTTACGGAGATTGGGTATGTGGGACGTGATGTGGAGCAAATCGTACGTGATTTGTTGGAAGTGGGCATAAACATTGTAAAAGAGCAGTTACGTAAGCAAGTCGAAATTAAGGCCAAATTGCAGACTGAAAAAAGAATTCTAGATGCAATTGAAAATGATCATGGCAATTATGAAAGCAGAGAGCATTATGCAGAACTTTTAAAAAGCGGCGGACTATCTGATAAAGAAATAGTTATCAAGGTAAATGATTCCAGTAATATTCTTTCGACTATTGATATTCCAGGTATGCCAGGTGCTCAAGTTGGGATGATGAATATTGGTGATATGTTAGGAAAAGCATTAAACACTAGAAGTAAAACCCGACATTTGAGTGTAAAAGATGCATATAAGATTATTATGGATGAAGAAAGTGATAAGCTTCTTGATCAGGATAAAGTCATAAGAGAAGCCATTGAATTGGTAGAGCAAAATGGAATCGTTTTTATTGACGAAATTGACAAAATTTGTGCACGCGGGGAGCGACATGGCGTAGATGTTAGTAGGGAGGGGGTACAAAGGGATCTTCTGCCGTTGATTGAGGGAACTTCTGTGCTTACTAAGCATGGAACTGTTAGCACTACTCATATTTTGTTTATTGCATCTGGCGCTTTTCACATAGCTAAGCCTGCAGATTTACTTCCTGAATTACAGGGGAGATTACCTATTAGAGTAGAACTATCCTCCTTAAGCGCGCAGGATTTTGTGAAAATATTAACTGAGCCAGAAGCGAGTTTAATTAAGCAGTACAAGGCATTGATGATGACAGAGGAAGTTGATTTAGATTTTACTGCTGATGGAATTATAGAAATTGCAAATTTGGCCTCCGAGATTAATCAATATATTGAAAATATCGGCGCTAGAAGATTACATACCGTGATGGAAAAAATGTTGGAAGATATTAGTTTTCAATCAAGAGACAATAGCGGAAAAAAGATTCTTCTAAACGCTGAATTTGTGAAAAAGAGCGTAGGTGATTTGGCCAAAAAGAATGATCTATCTAAATTTATCCTGTAACATCTAACTTGAGGTGCTTGCTTGTTAAGAGCATAGAGCGTTTTGTATAGTGTTATAGAGGGTATAGATTGTCATTGAGCTATAGTTTGTTATTTTGTGTATATGGAGCCATTATGAAAAAATCTGTGTTTAGCGCTTACATCTCTGCTATGTTGATTAATTTGCTGCTAATTTTTGTTTCTTGTTCTCTTCCAACAGTCTCCTTCGCTGATACTATCGCTACTTCTGAAAAAAAATTTATTACTATTCTTGACAACTACACTTTTCGGGACCAAAAAAAATATAATTTTTTAAAAATTTTTAATAGCAATAAGTTTAAGAGCAATATACAAGTAAGCCCTTTTATTGATTGTCGGGCCCACATCAAGGACATTATGTGCCTGGTAGCACCCTCTGATGACCCTTCTGGTGGTATTTATAGAGAAAAAAATAAGCGTTCATGTTTAGAGGGGGGAAAAGAGTATGCAAAATATTTTGAAGAACTTTATGACAATTATCCTACCCTTTTACAAAGAATGTTTTGTTCGCTTACTACAATCTATATAGAGCAAAGATTTTTTGGTACTGCCTATGCTGGATTGGAGCATGATGAAAAGGGGAATGTTATCGGCGGAGTACTGGGGATTCGTCAATCTGTATTAGATAATAATCTAAGCTTAGCGACATGGGCCTCTTGGAAAGAGCAGCTTTCTTTTGGTGGGATAATTAATTCATATGATATAAAACCAGAACTTCCAATTATCTTGTCTACTTCTAACCATAATTCTAACGATAATTCGCACATTTCTACTAGTGTAAATGATTTTCTCTATTTTGTTGTAACCCATGAGTTTGGACATATTTTTGATTTTAGTAATAATCTAAACAAAACTAAAAATTGTCATCAATCGGCCGACGGAACAAATAATAGTTGTGAAATGGAGGTTGATAGTTGGGGGGCAATTAGTTGGAAGACTGAGAATCAACCTAAAAACATTAATGATTTTCCCGGAAGAAATGGATTGTGCTTCTATACGTGTAATGGCAAATATCTGGATTTAGCGGCCGTAAATCAGATATACTCTGATTTAAACAAAACAGATTTTATAAGCACCTATTCATCTGTCAATCCCTATGACGATTTTGCGGATAGTTTGGCATATTATCTTTTGGCCAAAAATATCAATAGTAGTTATGTAATTGATACAAAAACAGGTTCTCAGTACGATGTCATCCAGAAGCTTCAATCGACAACCTGGACCATGAAATATCAATATCTAGATAAATTTATATCTCGAGAAGATATAATTTATCCTAATGCTCAAACTGGTCCATAGGTTGGTAAGGTTCTGTCGCAAATTCCTCAATAAACTTTAGTGAGTATTCTGTAGTTCCAATAGGAAAGTATAAATAAAAAATATTACTTTCTTTTCAGAATTTATACATGGGCAACATGAATCGATCAGTTTTCGATAACTATAGTGTTCCACATAATGATTACGGGCAGGAAGACGAGGCGAGTCGCCGAGGCGTACTGTTAGTACGTCGCAGGCGATGAGTCCGAAGTCTGACGAACCCGTAATCATTATGTGGAACACTATATAATATCTTAAATACCTTACTCGCAATTCGTTGGTATCTTCAACTTTCGCTCAGCTATCGTGACCTAAGAAAAAATTTTAGAAAAGCGTGGATTTGATTTTGATTACTATACAATTAATCTCTGGGTAAAGCGATACACTCCTAGCATAGAAATAATTTTCCAAAAAAGAAAAAAACCTGCAGGCGCATCTTGGCGAATGGATGAAACCTACATAAAGGTGAAAGGTAAATGGAAGTATCTCTATAGGGCCGTAAAATACGGTCGTAGATAAAAAAGGCAATGTCATCGATTTCCTCCTAACAAGCAAGAGAGATACCTCCACTGCTCATATGTTCTTAAAGAAGGCCATAAACAACAATGGTCTTCCTAATGAAATAAAATCCATAAGAGCGGCGCCAATAGGTTCGTGCTTGGTTTTAATAATTTTAATTATGTACTAGCAACCTTTTAATTTTTTTAAAAATGAGACAGAACCCAAGAGATTTTTTTCGCATGAAGCTTACCATAAAAAGAGGATATGAATATTTTTCTTGGTGGCCAAGAGGCTTCATTATATTATTACTAAAGTTTTATCTTTTTATTATTCCTATTATATCTAAATAAAAATACTGGAGGCCAATTATGAATTTGTTCGTTTTAAGATTAATTACACTAATGATTCTTTTTTCGTCTAGTGTTTTGAATGTCTGGGGCGCGGAAGATTTTCGGGATTCCTTAGCTGAATCTGGAAGCGTGTTGTTATCACATCTAAATGATCATGGTGGGTATGAAGCATTTAGCGAAAATTATGCAGAATCCGGAATATTCGATTCTAGGCCTTTCATAGCTATTCCTCAAGTTGGAGATTGGGAACCATTACCAGCAGAAGCATCAGCAGAAGCATCAGCGGCGGCGGCAGTAGCGGTGCCAACACAACTGAACTGGACAGACTATCGTGTAGTTACTGGTCAAAATACTTTGCCCATTGAACCTGTTGTGCAAATGATGCTATCACTAGCAGCAGAAGTACGTCCAGAACAACTCGCTGAAGCGATCGTTGATAGTATTACGAATGACAAGCTTAAGCAGTTGACAGGAATGAATTTACAAACACCCGATACTACTTCTATTACCAACTCAAAAACGGCCATTGTTGAATGGATAATAAATCAAATATCTACGACAGATAATTTCATTAGCTTTGAAGTTGTGTCTCAAGCTTTGTGCTCTGCTTTGTATGAAAAGTACCGTAGTAGTGGTGACCCCTCAATAGGCACTGAATTTCTAAACGGACTATTACCTGAACTTTCACAATTCGTAAGACAAACTCTTCGTGTTTTACAACTGAGTAGCGCGCAGACTTATGCATCTTTAAACTCAATAATATATACTAAATCGCGACAGATTGGTTCTGCTATTTATCTTCAATTTTTGGACAGTAGATTTACGACCCTACTGATACTATCTCTCAGCGCGGAGATACAAACAGAATATTCTTCGCTGGTAGTATCTTCAAGTACTAGCTCGGCATCGTTTAGTCAAAAACGTAGTCATAATGATATTAGTCAAGAGGGTGAGGAGGAAGAGGATAATGAGGATGATAATCCGCCACGTAGAAAGATAATACAAAATAATAGTAGTAGAATTAGTCAAAGTGTTAGCGATGTTGATGAGCAGGAGGAGGGGCCAAGCAGTAGCGAAGAGGATGAACCTGTACCTAGTAAAAATAAAAAGATGAAGATAGGTAGAATCACTACTAACGACCATACTCCTATACTAAGAACATGGTTTGAGCAGCATCTTGCGCATCCCTATATCAAAGGTAAAAAAGAAGCCGCTTCCCTTGCTGCAAAAGCAGGAATCTCAGTAAAACAATTAAACAACTGGTTGACAAATAATCGAAAAAGAGTGTGGCAGCCTCAGCTTTGTAGGGCCACCGAAGATAATCCTGAGGATTTTAATGCTGCGTTAACACAATTGCGAAAAGATTGGGCCTGGAATTAAAATGGATTTTCCTCTTCTACTAGAGCAATCTATTTGATCAAGGAAAGATTTACCTGGTTCCCACCAGTAACTGCACTCCGATCATCACCGGCATATCTAATCATCGGAGCTGAAATACCTGAATTGTCCGATGCTCCGATGGTTCGATGTCAGTCTGAATTAAATTTTCCCATCGTATCCAGATATTCTTAAAAAAATCGTGAAGAATAATTATGGAGAAATTACTAAGAATACAAAAAATTTCTCCGACCGATTGATAGCATCGATCAGTGGAATCCGGCCTATGAACTAATATTTTTTTATCATCAAAAAAATACTTTACAAAGGTACTATGAAATAGTTATAAAAATTTCTTGATTTGATTTCCTTATATTTTATTTTTTATTAACTTAATTTCAGGAGTTTTTTTTATGAAAAGGATGTTACTTGTAGTGTCTTTTTTACTATGTTCTTTTTCTGTGCATGCGAATTTGATTGGCCAGTGGAGGGCCAATGTCGATGGTATGCTTTTAGTTGTCAATTATGACAACAATCGTTCATTCAACGGCACTCTTTCACATGGTGGATTTTATCATTTTTTTCAAGGAGATTATAATGGCCCAAATTTCGCTATGGGCACTATTAAGAGAACCAATTTAGTTACTGGGTGTGTTACAATTATGTATACTACATTTAGCATATCATTGTATCAGGTTGTTGCTCAAATAAATGGGACTGATGGTCGTTGTGATTTAGGATCAGGATTTAGCTCGACAGTAACTTATACTAGATTAACCCCTCCTATTTACTAGGGTACCAATAAATTTTTTGTAACAGTTTATCCATCTCAACGAAATAGGGAAAATCCAGTTAGATTGGATGGTAGGCAGCGGTTTCGTTTGTCGGTAAACTGGTGAACCGATTATCAATTTATCAACTTATCAATTTATCAATTTATCAATTTATCAACTTATCAATTTTCCAGTGCCATTTTTTTAATTTTTGGGATTTTTACGAAATGATTTATTCAAGAACCGAGAAAAATTCTACTTTGATGGCCTTTCTTTTGCCTGTTTCAGTTCCCTGAAGTTCAACAACTTTACCTTGAACTTCAACATAAAGACCATTGAGGTGATCAATTCTTCCCTTCAGCTCTTCAGGTAGAATTAATTCGTAATAACCTTGCTGTGTTTCAATGGCGTATCCGGTGGTTTCACCTCCGATAGCTACTAAACCCGTTTTTAATACACCTTGAAAAAAGGGACTTTCTTTGTTTGTTAAAACACAGGAATTAATTTTTACCGTATTACGTAGTCCTGTTTCTAACCCATTAAAAACTTCTGTAGATTCTGTAAATTCTGTAGATTTTGTAGAAGCAAAAGTCGAAGTCATAAGTGAAACAAGTACTAGAAATGAAAAAAAACCATTACATTTCATAAAAACTCCTGTTTTTGTATGTTGCAATTAATAGTAGCAAAAGGAATAATGAATAATTATGTCCAATCTTATAGCAAACAAAATAACTTATTAAAATATGTTTATTCATTATCAATAATTTATTTTAAAATCTAACTCTGATGTTAGAGTAAAAATGTTTTTTGGGCATTTCTGTAGAAATGGAGTACCTTGATGTCCTTCATCTCTATGCTCTTATCTTTTTAATAATTGTTTGGTAATTTACACCCTCATCGTAAAGGAGTTTCAGAATGGATCAATCAGAAAGTCTTAAAAAAATTGTGAAGAATAAATATGGAGAAATTGCTAAGAATGCAAAAAAAAATTCTGCGGCAAATACCTGTTGTGGGAGCGGGGATAGGAGTGGATGTGGTTGTGGCCAAGGAACAAATTCAACAGATTATTCATATGTTGGTGAAAGCTATTCTGGTCGTGTTGGTTACAATCCTGATGCGGATCTAAATTTGGGTTGTGGTATTCC
Organism: Oligoflexia bacterium; assembly: GCA_015231325.1. Classification (GTDB taxonomy): domain Bacteria; phylum Bdellovibrionota; class Bacteriovoracia; order Bacteriovoracales; family Bacteriovoracaceae; genus JADGAN01. The sequence goes on from JADGBS010000111.1 coordinate 9,513, forward strand.
TACTGATATTGCCAACATCAAGGAAGGTGATACAGTTGTTGATTTGGGTTCGGGTGCAGGAAATGATGCTTTTGTCGCTCGTTCGCTTGTAGGAGCAAACGGACGTGTAATCGGTATTGACATGACTGAAGAAATGATAAATAAAGCAAATGAGAATAATAATAAAATGGGTTACTCCAACGTAGAGTTTGTATTCGGAGAGATTGAAAAACTTCCGGTAAAAGATGATCTTGCTGATGTGGTTATTAGTAACTGTGTATTAAATCTTGTTCCAGATAAAAATAAGGCCTTTGCAGAAATTTACCGGGTGATGAAAAGAGGTGGGCATTTTAGTATTTCCGATATTGTAACTACCGAAGAACTGCCTTCCTCCATAAAATCAGCAGCGGAGGCCTATGCTGGTTGCGTAGCTGGTGCTTTACTGAAAGATGATTATTTGAGGATTATTAAAGACGCTGGTTTTGTTAACATTAGAGTTGCGAAAGAAAGGAAAATTACAATTCCAGATGATATGTTGCAAACATTTTTATCTGGGGAAGATATCGCTGCGTTTAGGGAGGACGGTGTCGACATTATTAGCATTACTGTATATGGCGAGAAATCTTGACATAGGTTTTAAATTTTTTTAGTAAATAATCACTAAGCTTATCTCGAACAAATAATGAAAAAGTGATTTTAATGTTGAATTTACTTCTGGAAAATCGAGAAAAATCACCTTTTTTAGCATAATCTATTTAAAAGTATAAAAAAATGTTGTTTTTAAAGGTGCCTATTTCGTTAGCGATTCACAGTCTGAGATTTTGCTGACAAAGTCCATCAATGCTCTGGTATGTTTTTTCATACCAATTTGACTTTCTCCCCAAAAGGATGAAATAGTAGACCCATCGTCAGCTTTAGTGAGGTGGGCTTCGAATAAAATAGGGTTCATTGTGAGGTACAAATCATCACTAATGCTGAATCCGTTTCCACAGACGTAGATATCTTTTTGTGATTGATGATCAACGTTTAGAATCCAATCAGCGTTTTCAACAGAACTAACTAGCGCATATCCTTTTTTGATAATGGAATTTTCTAAAATGCCCTTCAAATTATCCGCAGTATAAATGCTCACCCCATGCCCCATTCCTGGTGAATTCCATTTTTTAGTGTAATTAATAAAAACATTACATCCATCTGTTGCGTGAGCAGTAATAAATAACATAGTAGATGTTAGGAAGGAGAGCACGAGTGAACAAGCAGTTTTTTTCATATCTTCTAGAGACATCCGCTCTAAGGAATCAAACGCCCACTTGATCCATACTATATAGGGATTTATGGTGTAATTGTAAATTTTAGATTTAGTCAGAATGGTCTTGGCTTTAATCTCGCATACATTCACAAAAGCTTTTCCGCCAGTTTAGATGCCTTTTTGAAAGTGGCGGCGGTAATTTGCGATTTTCCATCTTGAGCAGAGATAGCACTCCCCACATATAAAGTTCCGACAACCTTTGCGCCAAGGGTTTGTGCAGCAACTTTCAATATTTTAAGTGAGCTAGTAAATATTCTTCCCAGGAGGCCAGGCATTGCCGAGGAAGAAACTATTATCGCTTTTTTACTCCTGTGCTTAATTCTCATTTTGGGTCCAAGCTGCTTAAAAGGCCAATAAGCAAAACAGACTAATCTTTCAATAAACCTTTTGGTCAGTGCGTTTATGGTGAAAAAATTGGTAGGGGCGGCCAATATCAGACCATCAGCAGAATCAATGTCGACCATCATTCCATTAAAGTCATCATTATGAATACACTTCCCCCTATCTGTTCCTTCTGCTTGAGTACATTGGCGACAGTTAGTACAAAATTCAATTTTTTTATCAAGCAAATCGTGTTTTATAACTTCTACCCCCTCCTTTTTAAGCGTTTCCAACATTGAAACAACAATAGAATCAATAACGCCATTTTTTCGATAACTTCCCATTATTGCTACGACTTTTTTCATCATTATTCACGCGCGAAAAACCTGTTTTTTAGGGCAGAGAGGAAGCGCGCCTCCGTTTTAATTTTATGTTTTAATTTTATATTACTGATTTAGTTTGATTAAAGACTAACATTTTAAAAACTATGCATCAATTTCTTTCAGCGTATTACAACGGAAATATTCTCGGGCAAAAAGCCAGACTAGGAACAAATAATCGCTAACTGAAGTCCTACAGCACGACCTTATCAACTTTTTAAAAAATATTTAATATTTTTTATTAAAGATTGCCTATCAGCGGTTATAATGTATAAAACCAACTTGGATAAAAAAATGCAAAAGATCATATTTCTATTTTTTCTTCTCTCTCTTACTTACGTCAATGATGCGGATTGCACTACAGTAGATTATTTAAGATCGTTGGCCCTTTGTAGCTCTGAAAAAAATAGGGTTCATTGTGAGGTACAAATC
>JADGBS010000112.1:0-5467 GCA_015231325.1 Oligoflexia bacterium
CTCTCAAAGTAGGGCTGTTCTGCGACAAATTCCCTCTGCGCTTAACTTTAAACTATTTTTACGCCGCAGTGATTATGCGCTTTATGTTCCTTTATTGGAATTGTATCGCCTCGGAGCACCGTCTACCGCCCCAATTTCCATTGAAGTTATCGATCCTGATCTACAACCAACCATTTTACAAAAATATGAAATTACTCAATATGGATGTATGGTCATCGAGGGCAAATCAGGACAAGGAATCATAGTAAAGGAAATTAACGAGAGTAACATTACTAAAGCGCTGATGAAGATCACTCATCCCACTCCTAATTATATTTATTTTTTGAGCGGGCACAATGAAGCTAACTTTGCGGCCACTACACCTGAAGGTTTTTCTGTACTAAAAAAAGCGATGGAGAAAGAGCTTTATCAACTCCAAGAACTACGTCTATCCGCCACCCACCTAAGCATAATTCCGCCACATAGTGTGCTGTTACTCTGGGGGCCGCGTCTCCCTCTGCTCCCGGAGGAGATTACCCAGTTAGAAAAATTTCTCGTAGGCGGAGGTAAGATTTTAATGGCCCTAGATCCAGACTTTAAAAATTGGCCTCATCAAGGATTGGCGGAGAGCTTTCGTCGTTGGGGCATTGTCTTTAATAACAATATAGCACTGGACTTTCGCTCTCACGTTAATGGATCACAAGGCACAGTTCCTATCATCAATAAATATTCCGCCGATCACCCAATAACTAAAAATTTTTCTGCACAAACATTTTTTCCACTTAGTAGTAGTTTTTCCACGGAATCAGCACCAGAGGTAATTAAGAGGATGGAGGTAACTCCTCTGCTCTTTACTAATGAGTATCCTCATAGTTGGGCAGAGAATAATCTCCAAGAAATTGTGAGTCTAAAACCAGTATTTAATCCCCAAAGTGATGAACGTGGTCCCCTAAATCTAGCAATGGCATCTACCACCAGAAACTGGACCACGCGAACCTCTGCCGATCGTACAAAGATTGTCGCCTTTGGCAACTCCACTTTTGTCACCAATGTTTATGCGCAGTTCACGGCCAACTATAATCTTTTCTTGAATGCGCTCGCTTGGTTAAGTGATGATATCTTTCTGGCAACTGCAGATCGCCCAGAATTAGTCAATCAACCAACTTTCATCAGTGGCCCACAATTGGGAATAATCTTTTACTTTACACTAATTGTCGCTCCTCTACTATTAATTGCTGTTGCCATTTATTTCTACATACGACGTAAAAAATTATAGGACGGCCAATGGGTCTGCGATTAAATCTCTTCCTGCTCTCGCTGCTAATTTTGCTTTTAGTAATAACTTATTATCTGGTGGAAAAACCTAAATTACTTCCACTCAATCAACAAGAAAGAGATCTCCAGCAACTGGCATATATTTTTTCTCACTCTTCATTATCCCGCGACTCAATTATAGAGATAGGTTGGGGAAATACGGTCATCACCCAGCAGCAGTTTACAAAATTGGCGGACGCAGATAAAAAAAAATTAACCCAATTTTTAAAAAAATTAGGTGATCTACAAGTAATTCGGGTCTTCAGCGCTGAAGAGGTGGCCAAGGCCAACCGAGAAGATTTTTTTCCACAAAAGCTTACTGGAAAAAAATTCCACCTAAAATTGGCAGACCATACTATTCATTGCCAATTGGGCAATCGAGTGGCCTATGCTGAGGGAATGTACTTGGAAATAACCCATGATGAAATGCCCCATAAAAAAGACAGTACTCCCCTCTGGGCAGTGGTTGCTGATCAAAGCACTTATACAGGTGTCTACTTCAATGAAGAACAACTGCGTGATGAAAAATACCGTTGGTGGTTGGAATTTCAGTTTAGTATCAAATAGTATCGAATAGAAAAATCACGAACACGAAAAGGATCACCACCAGTGGCACCATTGAAATTAAAATTAAATAGACCAAAATTTTTGCTATCTACCGCTTTTATCATTAATGTATGTCTGTTCCTGATTTATTACGCGTATTCGCCGACACTTACCCAAGCAAGCTCTGAAGCAGTTATTGATCCTAGCGTCCAAGGGTTACAGATTGAATTTTTTGATGCAGCATTTCATGCTCCAAAATTATGGCAAACACCAAGGGGAGCACAACTGCGTACTGAAATTTTGGAGAACTATCGCCTCTGTTTTCCTGGTACGACCCCCGAGGAAACTCAAGGTTACTTAGATTGGTTAAATAATTCTAGCGACGATGGATTTAACTATATCTATAATACAAATTTAGTTGTCATCCACTCTCCGTCCCACGAAAATACGCAGACACTACTATCGAGTGCCCTTGCTTTCGATCACTTCATAGATAGTAAATTTGTTAATTTTATTGGAGAAGAGGCACTGGCAAATGAGCGTGCCCGTTGGCGAAAAAATGGTGAAGAAAATATATATATCTATTTTCGCGAATATAACATCCGCAGTGTTTGCACTAATCAGAGATATCAAAATAAAGGACTAGGAACTAAATTGATGCATTACATGATTGAGAACTTAAAGTCCAAAATTGATGCCAAAACCGAAACACAGGAAGAATCGATTAGTGGGAAAAAACGCAACATTTATAACATTACCCTGTCTGTAAAAAATCACAATACATCAGCATATCGTTTTTATAAGCGATTAGGTTTCCAAGATTACTATCAAGAAGGACCTCAAAATAGAAACGGAAGTTGTTATATGCGACTATATGCAGATCGACCTCCCTTTCTTCAAAGAGACTTTAAATCTTGTCAAATGGTAGATAATTAATCTAGTTAGTTTAGTAATTATTCAGACCGTAGTAATAGTGAAACACGTTCTCTACTTCCTATTCCACCATCATTTATGGAATAATCATGCATAGTGTGCTCCCCTATAGTGGCAACGTCTGCGACAGAAGCAATCGGGATAGCACAAACAAGCACTCGCTCATGCATCATATTTTTAACTTTGAAACTCCCGTATATCTATCGCCAATCATCGACAATCATCGCCAATTTTTTTTGGATAAAAATTTTTTTTGTATTCAACCTAAGGATTTTAAAATTTTAAAAAAAATAGATTTAGTCTTTTCAAAAATTTTTATTGAAAAAAATGAAACCATGTATAATGGACCGAAGGCGGGCGCTGTTCAATGCGCGCTTGGAAATCGAAGTTAGTGTAGTACGTATGTAATGTGTAATGATGCATCAGGTGGTGCATCAAAGGTAACTGTATAGTAACAGTATTGATTTCAACAAGGAGATTTGAAATGAGTTGGAAACGCAAAGCACTTTTAGTTGGTACTTCTTTACTTATGATGGTCGTTTTCGGTGGATGCGGCGATGACAAGGATGACAATAAAGAAAACAAAGACAAAGACGCCAAAGAAACCAAGGCCGACGACAGCAAAGCGAAAGAAGGTAAAGAGGGTAAAGGCGAAGAAGGCAAACCAGCTGCCGATGACGCTAAAGATGTGAAGAAGGTAGCAAAGAAAATTATTAGCTATGGTTACACTACTGTTGGTGATAAATCTACTGTATCTGTTCATCAAAATGATATAGAAAACGAGGCCTCGTATGTTAGACTTAACGAGAAGGGGGATATCACTCTTGGCACAGATAAACTGGATGAGAAATTTTCAGGTTTGACCGGTACGGAGTATGAATATACTCTTGAAACAGCAACCGCTGGTACGAATCTTTATGCAGATAAAAAGCTCACCATTCCTGGCGATAAACCTTTTGAGAAGACGCTATCTATGCCTAAGTTTAAGGCAGTAGTTGCTGGTACCCCTGCAGCAATCGTCAAACCGACCACTGCTGCTCCTGATTTGGTAATTAAATATGATATTACAGATACTGCGACTACCCCTGCATCTGTAACATTACCAAAAAATGCTAAAATTGTGGTTTATTCGGCAGAAACAGCAGGCGCCAATCCAAAGCTAATCGACAGCAAGCTGTACACTGTTGATGCAACTGCAAAAACCATCACTGTTAAGGCAGCAGATTTTGCCAAAGCTTCTATCGATTTGGCAGCTACTACACTAAGAGATGGTATCGTTCTAGCACTAGTAAGTACTGTAGAAGAAGACGATGCCCACTTCACCTATAGCAATGCTTCTGCGGTTGTAGTGGTAAAGTAGATATAAGTAATTACTTAGTAGCAAAATTGCACTAAAAAGAAATTATAAACGAGGGCCACCCCACGCACTGCAGTGACAAAATCGCTCCAGTTGTTTGGGGTGGTCTTTTTTTGTCCCCTGTTTTTTCTCTTTTCCATTGCTGGAATATCCACATTTCTTGTGCTAAACATTTTGGGATCATCTACTACTACAAAAAATTTTTTAGGAAATCTCTTATGAAAACGCGCGAAAAGAAATGGTGGAATTTATCATTAACCTCTTGGATTTTTGTTGGTCTTTTTATCGGACTGCTTTTTGGTTATTTGGCACCTAGTGAGTGGTCGATGGCCCTCCGTCCTCTCGGAAAACTCTTTATTCGCTTGATTAAGATGATTGTTTCCCCTCTGATTTTTTCCTCCTTAGTGGTGGGTTTAGCAGGTGCGGGAAAAGGGCGGGTCGGTCGCCTATTAATTAAATCGTTAGTATGGTTTTGGTTGGCAACTACTGTCGCTTTATTGATAGGCCTAACCACTGCCAATATAATGAAACCGGGGATAGGTGCCGCTGCTAACGCTAACAGTTATACAACCCCCGGGACGACTACGACTACCATCGCCAACAAAAGTTTTTATGAGCAAGTGGTCCCCGAAAGTGTTTTTAAAGCGCTCGCCGAAAACTCTATGTTACAAATAGTTTTTTTCGCCATGCTCTTTGGATCGGCGCTGGCAGCAATGGGTACGCAAGGTGAAGTGGTGGTCAAATTCTTTAAGGCGGTCACTGACGCAATGTTCAAAGTTACTGCTTATGTCATGCTGTTTGCTCCGATCGGTGTAGGTGCAGCGATTGCCGCCACCATCGGTGAGCATGGTCTAGGGGTTTTAATCAACCTTGGAAAATTAGTGGGCTCGCTCTATGGGGCACTGATAATTTTCGTTATAATTTTATTAATCATCAGTAAATTATTAATTGGCATTAATCTACGAATGCTCTTTAGTGAATTAAAAGAACCACTACTTTTGGCATTTTCTACCACCTCTTCGGAATCTGCGTTGCCCAAAGCAATGCAGTCTATGGAGCGCCTCGGTGTTCCATCCTCAATCGTAGGTTTTGTTATTCCCACCGGATATAGTTTTAACTTAGATGGAACCACTCTCTACCTTTCACTTACCTCTCTCTTTATTGCCCAGGCATCAGGAATTGAGCTAAGCGCTTCACAGCAGCTGAGTATGATGCTAATGCTGCTTGTCACCTCCAAAGGGGTTGCCGCCGTGCCACGTGCCAGTCTGGTAGTGTTGGCCGCAACCTGTACTGACTTTGGTCTACCAGTACACTGGATAGCAGCGATACTCGGTGTCG
>JADGBS010000112.1:5477-11665 GCA_015231325.1 Oligoflexia bacterium
ATCATGGATATGGCGCGCACTACGGTTAACGTTTTTGGTAACTGCTTAGCATCCGCCATTGTTGCAAAATGGGAAGGCGTGTTGCCCCCCACCGCACCGATATTAAGTGGGCGTCTCTCGTCCTCGGCCAAACAAGTTCCAACACCCACAGAAGATATTAACGAACTGATCGTTTGACTAAATCTCTCTGGTTTATTCATAAAAAAATACCCCTTAATGACAATTATGGCCGCCTGTGAGACCATTAATAAGTATATGGTCTGAAAATTTTCGTAACTTTAATTTTTTACTGGGGTATTGACTATGACTTTTAATAAACATCACGAAAACAACAGTGGAAACAACAATGGGGACAACCCAAACGTGTTTTTCCCCTCGCAACTATCTCCTGATAAACCAGAGTTCAAAGCAGCGGTTGAGGAGTTTCAGGCGCTCTTCATGGAACGAATGGAGCGATCGGTAGCGGTGTACTTACCAAAATCCAACCTCAAAGATCGCTTTCGCGCTTTGGCCTATGCAGTACGTGACTTAACGATGGCCAAATGGTTGAAGACTCAGACCACTTATTACGATAAAAATCCCCGCCGTGTTTATTACCTCTCGATGGAGTTTTTACCAGGAAGAATTTTGGGCAATGCTATTCTCAGTCTCGGATTGGAAGAGGTTTGTAAGCAAGCGTTACGTGAGTTAGGTCTAAATTACAAAGAAATCGAAGAAGTTGAATGGGATCCAGGACTAGGAAATGGGGGGCTTGGACGCCTTGCTTCTTGCTTCTTGGACTCTATGGCAGTCCTTTCGCTTCCGGCCTATGGATATGGAATTTATTACGAATTTGGAATGTTTAAACAAGAGATTGCAGATGGGCAACAACACGAAACCGCCGATACCTGGTTACGTTATGGTAATCCTTTCGAAATTGAGCGCGTCAACGATATGTACACCATTAATTTTGGAGGCAACGTTGAGGGGAAAAAGGATTATTCAGGAAAAGTCCGCCACGATTGGGTCAATTGCGAGCAAGTGATGGCGATGGCGCATGATATTCCCATTCCTGGATATCGCAGTAATAACGTAAACGTACTTCGTCTGTGGAGCGCTAAGGCCACCCGTGAATTTAATTTAAAAACCTTTGACGCCTGCGACTACATCGGCGCAGTCAATGAAAAAAACCAAACCGAGACCATATCCAAAGTATTGTATCCAAACGACAACAACATACAAGGAAGGATCCTCCGTTTAAAACAGCAATACTTTATGGTTTCTGCAACAATCCAAGATATCTTACGTCGCTTTCATAACTGCGGTGATCCCATCGATAGTTTTCCCGAAAAAGTAATTATACAGTTAAACGACACCCATCCTGCATTGGCGATTGTCGAATTGCTACGAATTTTCATTGATGAATATGAATTGAATTGGGATAAGGCATGGAACTTGGTCCAACACAGCTTCGCTTATACTAATCACACGGTTATGCCAGAAGCTTTGGAAAAATGGCCCATCGATCTTTTGGAAAAAATTCTTCCCCGCCATATGCAGTTACTTTACGAAATCAATTCCCGCTTTTTAGAAGAAGTAAAAATTAGTTTTCCTCATGATATAGAAATGCCCGGGCGAATGTCGATCATTGAAGAACATCCCCAGAAGGCAGTTCGTATGGCACACCTAGCAATCATCGGCAGTACCTCTACTAATGGTGTCGCCGCTATACATTCTCAAATTTTAAAAGACAAAGTATTTAAAGATTTTCATCGAATGTATCCTGATCGTTTCAATAATAAGACAAATGGCATAACTCCTCGTCGTTGGATTCTTAAGGCAAATCCCCAACTCTCCTCTTTAATCACTGAGAAAATTGGGGAAAATTGGGTGAATCATTTAGAAGAATTAAAAAAGATAGAAGCATTTAGTAAAGATGCCAATTTTATTGAACACTGGCAAAAGATAAAACAAACAAATAAACTTAATCTTGCCAAATTGATTTACAACGAGTCAATTGTAAAAGTCAATCCACACTCCATCTTTGACGTGCAAATAAAGCGCTTCCATGAATACAAACGTCAACTACTAAAATTGATGCACGCCATCCATCTCTACTATCAAATCAAGGACAACCCAGGAAACACTAAAATTGTTCCGCGAACGATTATTTTTGGAGGAAAGGCGGCCCCTGGTTATTACATGGCCAAATTAATTATCAATCTGATTAATAATGTGGCATCAGTCATAAACCGCGATGCATTGACTAAAGATTATCTCAAATTAGTATTCATTCCCAACTACGGGGTCACACTCGCCGAAAGAATAATAGTGGGTGCTGACCTCTCAGAACAGATCTCCACCGCCGGCACAGAGGCCTCTGGAACTAGCAATATGAAATTCGCTCTCAACGGCGCACTTACCGTTGGAACATTAGACGGCGCCAACATTGAAATAATGCAAAAAGTCGGTGCTGAAAACATTTTTATTTTCGGTAGTACAGAGAAAGAGTTATCTGAATTAGCACCCAATTATAACCCCATATCCTTTATGGAAAAAGATAGTGATCTAAAACGCATATTAGATGCTATTCATACTGGGTTCTTTAGCCGTCAAAACCCCGATCAGTTTAAACCGATAACTAATAACCTTTTTAAGAAGGATACTTTTTTTCTTCTCGCCGATTTTCGTTCATATATCGAGTGCCAACAACGAGTTGACGAACTCTACACCAAACAACAACAGTGGCACCATCAGACGATTATCAACGTAGCACGCATGGGATATTTCTCTTCCGACCGCGCTATCAGCGAATATGCCCGCGATATTTGGAAAGTTGAAGGATGCCCAATCTAAAAGGGATCTAGAAATTTATAAAAACCATATCATGAAGTTATACGCCCTATGATAATATCGATTGCCAAACTCATATAAAAATCATAAATGATAGACGTTTGATAAAGAATTATTTAAAACATTTAAACTTTGAATAATTTTATATTTCAACTTTAAATTATAATTATAATAAGGAACATCTTCTATGGGTAAAGTTGTTGGTATTGATTTGGGTACATCCAATTCTTCAATTGCTATTCGCGAATTAGAGACCAGGGTTTTGAAATCTGCGGAAGGAGAACTCTACACACCATCTTGTGTCTGCGTTGACGCGGATAACTCACTCAATGCTGAAAATCTACAAAGCGTAGTTGGAATTAAGGCCAAAAATTTCATGCGCCAAAAACCCCAAAGCACCATCATCCACGCAAAGAGATTGATGGGTAAATCCTGGCATGATCCTGAAGTGCAAAAAATCATTGCAGAAAAAAGATATAGCTATATCATCACCCCACTCTCTTCTGGAACCCAAAACTCTGTTGCCATTCAAATTCCTCGCAAAGATGGAGCGGCTGCACTCGAACTCACTCCTGAAAAAATTTCTTCGCTTATATTGCAGAAATTAAAACAAGATGCAGAAAAAGAACTCACCGCCGAAGTCATCCAAGGAGTAATTACTGTCCCTGCCTATTTCAATGATAAGCAAAAAAATGCTACCCTCGTGGCCGCCCAAACGGCAGGTCTCAAGGTTTTACGCCTATTACCAGAACCGACTGCCGCTGCTATCTCCTTCGGCATTGACGAGGGTCAGGCAGATCTTGCAGAAACGATCATGGTATTTGATTTTGGTGGTGGTACCCTCGATATTTCGGTTCTCACCATCGGCGGCAAAAACATTGTGGAACAAGCGAAAGGTGGTGACATGTGGTTGGGCGGCGCGGACCTCGATCACATGATGTTGGAAATGATCTTAAAAAAAGTATATCAATCCGATCCAACAATTACTAGCTCGCTCCATAAACTACCCAAAGAACAATATCAATCAGCAATTTATGAGATTCTCCACCACGCGGAAGCAACAAAGATCAAGCTTAGCGAGACCGAGCGCGTCTCTGTACAGATTGTAAACCTCTTTGATGACGAGGATGGACTGCCAGTCAATGTCGACATAGAGATCACGCGTAAAGAATTCGAAACATTAATTGCTCCACTAATCAAACGAGCAGGAGAGTTGGCGGAAAATCTGTTGCTCAGTGCTAATCTCTCAAACGAAGATATTGATCGTCTCTTGTTGGTTGGTGGTTCTTCAAAAATTCCACTGGTAAAAGAAACACTCTCGCAAATTTTTGGAGAGTCAAAGATACTCATTCACCCTCGACCAATCTTGGCCATCGCTGAAGGCGCCGCTATTTTGGCACATCGTTTACGGGGCGAAACGGCAACGGAGACAGAGCTCGCAGCGCAAGACGCAGCTAGTGGTCGTGGATCAAATTTGGGAGAAGTACTCTACACCACCGCCCATGATTACTACCTAGAAAGCTTTAGCATCGACAATGCTGAAAAAAATCTGCATCTATTGATTCCTAAAAACACTACTCTGCCGACCAGCGCCAAGGTAGTTGTCGAACTAAAAAAAGGGACTTCCCAAAAACTGGCACACTTCACGTTTGTCAATAAAGTACATGAAAATTATGAGAATATCGGTGATCTGTGGCTAAGTTTTGATTTAGAGTCAAGAGAAGAGGAAACAGACTCCTCTGAAGACAAAGGAGTCAAAATCGAACTTCACATCACCATCAATGAGGACAATCTCTTTCATGTGCAAGCAACCCTGCTCAATGACTCATCTATTAGCGTCGCCAAAAATCTCTCTCGAGGAATGGTAGATGAAGCACTCTTTTTGCAACTGCAACAGGGTCTGCAACAACTGGCCACTATCGATAATTATTACCTTGGTTTAGATTTTGAAGAACGCTTGATTCATATCGTTAAGGATATCAATAAAATTATTGATCCCTACTCCAATAATATCGATGCTAAGTACGAAGAAAGGTCCAAAAAGCAGATAGAACTGGCCATGAAATGCATCGCCAATAACGAAGCGTTGTTCACCAATCTGTGGCATATCGATGCTACGATAAATAATTACGAATATTACCTATATCGCAACAAAATCTATAATGAAGATGCTCGACAGAACGTTAAAAAATTAAAAGAGGTGCACAAAAAATTTGCAGCAAAAATCACCTCCGGTGATTACGAGGAGGTGTTGAAATTGCGCGATGATGCCATCGATGAGATCAAAGCTCTTGTCCCTGAAGATTGTAAACAAGAACACACCTATGAAGTCATCAATGACATGGCGGAAAGAATCGGCAGAAAAGACCTTCTTGACGAAATCACGGAACTAGATAAAATTCGGGCCCATGCTTCCAACGATAAGGAGAGAGATCAGATAGATGACCGGGTCAAAGACATTCTCAACGAAATTGTCAGTACCAACAACAAAACTCCCCATATAATTGAAACTGGACATCGAATTTCACAATAAGCTGCAGCTGCAGTTGCAACAAATATGTCCATAAACGGAGTTCAATATGGATATTTCCTCGAATGTTTTCAATCCTGATTTCACCGCCACTAAAACCATCAAAGAATGTCCCGTATGCAAAGTTACCGGAATCAAGGAGGACCAGGATCTCTGCCCGCAATGTGGGAGCAATTTACGAATTTTTCGTCTGCTGCAACAATTACAGCAACTTCATCAGACGCAACAAACCACTAGTCTGTGGCAAAAGTATTCTCAGCGTTTCTCCTTTGCTGCCTCCGTAGCTGCCGTACTATCCTTAGTCCTCACGGTTACGCTCTTAATTCTTACCTACTATCGGTCTATACAGATAGAAAAAAAGTTGTTCAACCAACAGCAAACACTCGACACCCTCACCGCTCTCTTACGAAAAAGTTATGATACTCTCGCCAGCACTGACAACCAATCACTAAAAGCACTTAAAAAAATTGAGCGAATCGAAGGTCAACTAACCCAACATACAAATTTTTTCGTTGGCACGACTGCTGCTCTTCATTCCGTGGGACAAGAACTCAATAATATCCAAGATCAATTGCTTGTAACTAACCACGTAATTTCAGAACTTAAGCGTAAGGGAGCGCCAGGAGCGCGCAGTGGTAGCGGTAGTAATAGTAGTAAAAATGGTAAAAATAGTGGTAAAAGTGATAAAAAAAACAAAAGGAGTAGTTCGCGTCAACCACTCGCCCCTAAAGGGGCGAGCTTGTAAAAACAAGCTCCAAGTTGACCAGACTAAGCAAAAAGGAGGTAACTCAAAATTGCTACGTTAGCTGCGAATACACCAATGGGA
>JADGBS010000113.1 GCA_015231325.1 Oligoflexia bacterium
TGTGGTGGTGTGACCATTAGTCAGATTAGAAAATACATTGAAAATCAGAACCGGCCGAAAAACCCCTCCCTAAAGTGAGGGGTTTTTCGGCCGAGGAAGATAAATTGTTTTCGTTTTGCTCCATAAAGTGGTGTTGATATTTTAGTAACAACACCACCAAGGGTAATTAGTCGCTGGTACCAAAATAATAATCTTTGAAGCAATATGGTTGTCATCGCGTAATTTATTCAACGCTAACATCACTTTTAGATCGGGTTTAGGTACCAACAGACTTTACATTTCTGTGTAATTCAATATGTCTACTGGTACCTATTGTTTCATACTGGTACCTATTGTTTCATACTCAACGAAACTCCTGGAAAGGAAGCATCCATGTCAAAGATAAAAGTATTGAATGCTGCGACTTCTATTCTTCTAAATGTTGGAGACATGGATATTTCTGGATGTAAACGGACCGCAGAAACCACATCCCCCATACTTACTAAATATCCACTAATCTTGAGTAAACCATCTTCTGCGACTACCTCTACGGTAGGGGCACGAGATAAACCTGTCGCCTTGGCCGCGACCACATTAAATGTTTGCATCCAATTTTCAGTGGCATAGTTGACATCGATGTTTAATGAACGCAAGAAGGTTAGCAACCCGATGGTTTTTCTAACTCTACTTTTGACCTGTTCATTGGGGATGAACGAATCCAATAATTCATTAAGTGTCGCAAATAATCTACCTGGATTTAAATGCAAATGCGATGGGCGCAAACGAGATGAATCTCGAGAAAATCCCTCGCGTAGCGGCGTTATGGTGGTGTGATGTTGCCCGATAACGGTTTTGAAATGTTCAATTATTTCATTGGTAGCGTTGTCTCTCAACATATTGGTGATATCTGCATTAATGGAATTGGCAAAATTACGTGCCAGCTCGCGTGCCTCCGGTTCTATGGAAATCCTGCTTTCAGGTTCGGCCATATAAGAAGCGGCAGCAATTTTTTGTAATATCTCTTCTCTGATGTCGTCATGGCGAAAAGGTCCGGGTTGTTCAAGTTCTACTTCCTCGGGCATGGGGAAGAGGGCAATTCGTTCGTTAGCATGAGCTGCGATATACCTCAGGAGGGCAGTGGTTTGAGGAGTGACTGCGACACGCTGACCGCCCTCTCCGACCGCAGCTTCTCCAGCTCCAGCACTAACCTGGGCGCTAATTTCTATCACCTGTTGTCGCACGTCATTCTCTTGTCGATGTTTAGAGAATACTAAAACCAGGCTTCGCTGTAATTGTTGGTAGTCGGGAATTAGCTTCGTTAGTCGATCCAATAAACCCAAAAAGATTTCTGCTCTTTCAGTAATTAATTCTTCGCTTATTACTAGGACAATCTTGATTTGCAAAGGCAAACCATCGGAAGACGGATATTTTAATATTTTATTGATGGCGAAAGCATTTGATATCTGATCTATAGAACCCCGAGTGTCACCAAAACCGGGACAGTCCCAGAAGACGGCATTATTACTAACATCAACGTTAACGCCATCGCCAGGTGATTGATAAAACCACGCAGCGGGTAATCTGGTTCCCACATTGATATCATGAGAGAAGGCAAATCCGGGAAGCGGGTTATCTACCACGAGATTTCTTCGAGCGACACCCTCGCCTTCGATTTCTTCCATCGTAAGATTTCTGCCTGCAAGAAAATTGATTAAAGTCGATTTTCCATTACCAGTTTGTCCCAGTACAACAACTCTTCTATTAGTCCCTACTCCTTGGTGAGACAAGATCTGTTCTTGTATCCTATTCTCAACTTCTGCAATTCCCTGTTTTAAATTAGTTACTTCATCACCGGCACCGGCAGCGGCGGCAGCACTTGATGATTCAAAATTATTCAGAAACGAAGAAATATAAATAAAAACGAAGAGAAAAAAATAACTAGTAACTGACGATCTGTTCATAGACATACTCCTGTTCCAAAATATTATTTGAAGGCCAGATTATTTAATTATTAAAAACGAACAACTGAACACTTGAATATCAGTATAAGTGATAATTGATTTTTAGTGTTTCTTCTAAAGCTTCAATTTTTTCGGTAAAAACGTCACCATATGTTAAAGTACAGCAGTGGGTCCAAAATAATGCGATCACAGGCGAGGCCAGTGAGTTGCTGTTGCGAACATATTTAATGATTTCTAGTTATTAATAAATTATTAATAAATTATTAATAAATTATTAATAAATTATTAATAAATAACTAAGGGACACTTAGTCATGAATTCAACAGATAAGGAAACATTAAAGGATCACGCCTTTTATCAGTTGGGCGATAGGGTGGAAGAGATCTGTAAACCATTATTTAACAGTTATCCCATTAACCACTTTGGATGGGGGAGAGTATACAAAAACAAGAGTGTTACAATGGTTGTTAGTGATAGAGATTGGACCCGTAAGTTTCTTGCAAGTGATTACAAGTGCTTCTCAACCGATTACAATCGCTTTCTAAGAAATCAAAGAATACATACTTGGTCATCAAGCAAATCTATTGATGCTATTTAAGATGCCGCAATATTTAGTCACTATAATGGGGTTGTAATAGAAAAAGATTGCTCTGATTACGTAGAAGGGGTGATGATTACTTCATCCGATCCAAGATATACTCCGTTAGATTTTTGTTTTAACGAGGAATTGTTTAACAAATTTCTTTTTTATTTTAAATCAAAGTGCAAAGAGATCATAAAGGCCATAGAAAAGGAACCGATCCTACTCCCAGAAGATAGGTTTAAAAATCTTGAAACTGCAGAGTTAGATCAGAATAGTCTGCACCAGGATACGCTCCATGCTTTCATGGTAGTTTAGGTACCAGCAGACTTTACATTTCTGTGCAATTCAGTTTAGGTGCCAGCAGACTTTACATTTCTGTGCAATTCAATATGTCTACTGGTACCTATTGTTCCCTGTGCAATTCAATATGTCTACTGGTACCTATTGTTGTTCCTATTGTTGTTTCACCTGTTGTTTCAAATTATGTTAATCTGCTATCAAAAATCATGTTCCATCTTTTGATTTTTCTTAGAGATGATCAGAGTGAATTCATTTCGCTTTTTCCTCTCCCACGTTCTTTTTTTCATGGCCGCTTTCAGCAGTACGATTATTCGCTATATTTGGTATACCATGAGTTGTATATTCTCAATAATGATACTATAAGCAGGATTTGACCATCACATAAGTACTTGATTCCCCGAAAAGAAGTGATCTCTCTGCCAGCTGCCCCGAAGCCATAACCGTAAAAAATCGCACGAATGCGCCTGCTGGTTCATGATATAATTACTTATTGCAGTAAATTAAGTTGTTTTACGATATTTAGCTTTTTTGTTGTATGAAGTTTAAGTATTTTTTATTTATTTGAAATAACTAAAAGTAATGGAGGATATCGTATGCACAGTAGATTAATTAAAAGTATGGCCATCGTTCTTTTTTCGTTACTTTTTAATTTCACTGTTTTAGCAACATACTTATTTGCCGCAGCTGCTTCTAGTAGCGAATCAGAAAGGTATGATCTTACTTTTTCTAGAGCAACTAAAGGTGATATGAAGCCGGATTATCTTTCAAAAATGCCAGGTCTTCAACTTGACCATGAACCCACTTCTATTTTCTTTAATGATAGGATAAGCAGAGAAGCGTACATTGAGCATGTATCTAGAAACTGGATCGACAGAAAGGTATATGAACGTAATCTACCTGAAGCAGATAAGTGCAGAATCAACCAAGCGCAGGACAAAGCTTTTGACCAGGCCTGGACAGACTATCAAATTGCTATCAATGCCATTAGTTCAAAGAAGTTCATCCACTGGGACCATACAGCGTTCGATGATAGTGAGCCCTATTTTGTCAGAAATCATTTACAACAATTTAGCGATAATACAAATTTGATTGTATATGAGCATCGTCGCCCTGACACACCCTACGCTCTGACTACCATATACGTGGGCCCAACTGCATATTACCTACTGTACTCAGACAGTTACAAATATGGGTTTAATCAAATTAATCAAAGCGAACTTAATAATCTTACTCAAAACAGTGTTGGGACTATTGATTTGCCTCTATGGTTAATGTCTCCCTCTAAAGAGAGACTGTTCAGTCCCCTTGGACCGTTATTGACTATAGCGGTGTCCAATAGCGCCACTGATAGGGCCCTTGCCGCCATTGATGCTGGCGCAGATGTAAACAAATACGCAGTGCAATTTGGTACAAATCCATTAATCCTTGCCACCCTTAAGGGTTGGAACCACTGTGATCCACTGATAGATAATAGTAGCGTCTACATTGCAACTCACGCTGCTCAAAGGCCGATCATAGAAAAATTGCTGGCCCATCCTAAGCTCGAGATCAACGCCATAGAACTTTCCACCGGAATGACGGCCCTGCATATCGCTTGTCTTAGACATGATGATCCCCAATATATCCAAATGCTGCTGGCAAAAAGCGCAAATCCCACCCTTAGGGACTCTATGGGAAGAACTGCCCTCGATATTATACGCGACCAGACCACATCCTCTTACGAGGAACTTAAAAGAATAATTAATGAAATGACTGTAGAAGGACAACATGGCATCTATGATTTTGGCAATTGTGGCGGAGCTGAGAATATATCAGTAACTGCCACCATCCCCAGCAGGGAAGAGTACGAACGCAACAGGAACGAAATTATCCGCATATTGGCGCCATAAACACAATTCAAACAGCGCCTCATCGATCCCACCAGTTCAGCTGATAAGGGTACTTTAGGTACCA
Organism: Oligoflexia bacterium; assembly: GCA_015231325.1. GTDB lineage: Bacteria > Bdellovibrionota > Bacteriovoracia > Bacteriovoracales > Bacteriovoracaceae > JADGAN01. The sequence continues at coordinate 4,777 of JADGBS010000113.1, forward strand.
GCAAACTTTACTTTAGGTACCAGCAGACTTTACATTTCTGTGCAATTCAATATGTCTACTGGTACCTATTGTTTCTCCTATTGTTTCTGGTACCTATTGTTTCCTATTGTTTCCCTATTGTTTCCAGATGATGATTTACCATAGACGAACATTCCCCCCCTTTTTTTTACAGCTCCAAAAGTCCTTCTCACAAATTGACAACAGTGGATATGGCCAATGACCCCATGATTGCAACAATCTGTAAGAAAAATGTTCACAATATGGGTACTTTAGGTACCAGCAGACTTTACATTTCTGTGCAATTCAATATGTCTACTGGTACATGTAGGGTTTAGGTACCAACAGACTTTACATTTCTGTGTAATTCAATATGTCTACTGGTACCTATTGTTCCCATTCAATTTCACCTAATGTCTTTACCAGAGGTTTCACAATTCACCCCAGTCAGGACACCTTTTTTAGTAATTTTTTAACTTCCTCTTCCCCTTTAGGGAACCATTCACCTACTATTTTTACTTCCTTATCCGTAGGCTCGGATAGTTCATACAATGTTTCAGCGCTTTTAATATCCAGTAATTTAGCAAATCGTAATTTCATCACAATCTGTTTTTCCACACTCATTACCCGTGCATATTTAGAGGATTCCATCTTAGCAATCTCGTATTTATCAGTATCCAACATTTTTCCTAATGCCTCTTGTGTCAGATCAAAGTACTGTCTTAAAAATTTAATCTGCTTTTTGTTTAAGATTCCTTTCGAGGTAATAAGATTTTCCGCAATAATCGACTCCAAAATTTTTATAAATTTGGGTAGATAATATGCGACACCACACTTTGAGCACTCTAGCATAGGAATGCAACCAACTCTTATTGGACCTAACGCCGTTCCATCATAAAAACCGTTAAGGGAAAAGATCAAGTTAAATTTGCCCATACAGTTTTCGTTTTGATGAGCATTTTCATATTTATTCAAATTTAAGGCAAATGCGTATCCTCTATTACCAGATTTCACGAGATATCTCCTTATTAGTAGAAATTTTAGCGCCCATATCAGTAATATAAGCAGTCACTATAATATCCCTTGGTCTTCTCTCTCTAATTACGACCTTAACCTCAACCTTATCCTCAATATAAGTTGCTATCTTTCTGCTGGACAGATCGGTCCACTCGAAATCCTTAATGATTCCCTTCACCACAATTTCGATTGGATAAGAATACGTACAGGTTTCATAATGTAAAATTCCTTGCTGTATTACCGCGGCTATATCTTCATTGGTCAGAGCGCTTCTTTTCGGATTTTTTAAGATGCCTTTTGCGATATGCGATTTATCGACAAGAAAACCCTCATCAAAGGTCTTTTTGCTTCGGCACTTCTCTATACATTTTTTATGGAATAGTTCCACTCTTCCCTTAGCAAGTCTGCCAGGCATCACCACGTTGTCGTTCGACATACATCCCCTCTAGTTGTGATATTAACAACTAGTTGTAATTACCACAACTATAGTGAGGAAATCAACAAAAAACTACTTCCTTTATCACTTACGAATAGAGAAAAAGAACTGATTACGAAGTTGAAGGATGCCTACGGTTTAGGTACGGTTTAGGTACCAACAGACTTTACATTTCTGTGTAATTCAATATGTATACTGGTACCTATTGTTGGTACCTATTGTTGTGCCTATTGTTGTGCGTTATTGTTTTCATTGGTATTTTCAATTTTCGCGTAATGATTACGCATGGGCCGTCCAAAATGCTCCCCTCTCATTTCCCAGCTTTGGACCACAAAAATTGATTATTTTTTGCCGAGGTAGCTCAATATTTTTCTGTCTGATGCTGCGGCAAGTTCTCAGATTTTTTTACTTCCTCCCGGTTGAAAATAGTCCGCCTTAGTGTAGATGTATTTGGCATGGAAACGTTTTATTGGTCAAAAATGTATAGTTTCTCTTTGCCTCGCGGCGGGCAGGGACTTTGTGATAGTCTAGATGCATTTTTTTTGATTAATCCACCACTGGTATCACTCAATTGGTTGTTCTATAAATACTACGCTGTCGTATAAATAAAAGTCGCGTATCCAAGATTGCACCGCGATATTTTTTATGATACGGTGCATCCCATGAGCAAAACACAAAAAATGTCTCACAAAATACGTATTCTTTCTTCGAAAAGGCCAGTTCACATAGTGGTAAAAACATTGCTTCAAGTTTCGTTACAGGGATTTAACAGCATACGTCTTTTAAAGCATCTAGTGGAAGAAGTGTTTCGTCGTTATGGCGTTTGTGTTTTCCAATATTATATACAAAATAGTCACATCCACTTATTCGTTAATGCTGGGCGTGCGGATCAAATATCCTGTGCCATGATGTATCTAAATTCAAAACTTGCATTATATTTTAATAAACTATTCTCCCGTAAGGGCCCATTCTGGAGTGATCGCTATTTTAGTTCAATTAAAAAAACCGCCAAGGAGATTATTCGTGCTATCCATTACATAGCTTGTCAGTGTAAATTTCGTTCACCGTTTGAAGATGTGTTTAGTTCGGTGGGTCAGGCCCCTTGCTATCCGTGGGGGATCCCTGAATTAATCTTGGGTCAAATCGGTGTGGGTAATTCTAACTCTTGTCTCAAACTTGTACAGGTTATTGAATCTGCCATTCTCCCCTATGAAAGCAAAACAAGCGGCAGCGGCAAAGCGAATAAGAGTAGATCATCGAAAGTTGCTGATGGACAATTATCGCTATTTTAATGGAGAGTGAAGGCCCTTTTCTTGGACCTAAAAGTGAGTAAGGAAAACAGGTATAAAACACCGTTTTTGGACGGCCAAGATTACGCAATACCAACATCCCAGAACATCCCAATCCTCCCAGTGCTAACTGCTCCAGCACTTATACTTCAAAGATAATTTTTCTTTCAAAAATTTTGTAAGTTGAGTGTCGTTACCTATGGCAAAATCTTTTTTAGGGAGTATAAATGCCTCCATGATACTTGAATAGAAATAAAAACAATCGGGTGTCTCGTCTATGCAAATGAAGTCATTCCAATTGCATTCGTATTGACTCTTAGGTAAACTTTGGCTTGAGCCATATGACTCCATGAAAAATTTATTCCCATCTAGATGATAAAAATAATTACATTTCTTAGATAGATTAGACGAATGCCAATATTTAGCAATAGCTATTTTTTTAAAAGACCTGATTAGTATTATAGAGAGAATAATGGCAAAACCCAGAAGTGCCGGTGTTGAAAATATACAGAAAAATGTGGAAAACGAAAATATACTTAAATAATAAATCATCTTTTTCTTTTTTGTATAATGAAAAAAATTAAACTCTTTGAATTGATCAAAATCCATAACGGTTTGTATTTCTATATTCAGCGACATTGCCGTTTTCCTTATATTAGAATAAAAAAATTCTTAAATTAGTATCAGTAACAAGCTCAAAGAGGTAATGTTTTGCATACAAATAAGGCCAGCGGCCAACTAACTTTTTATGCTCAGTGCTTTTATTACAAGGACAATAAAAAAAGAAGCTGACACCTACACTAGAAAGAATTAAATGTGATTTAAAACTCCGGTATTTAGGTACCAACAGACTTTACATTTCTGTGTAATTCAGTATGTCTACTGGTACCTATTATTCTCCTACAGAAACTGCAACAGGAAGAACTTATTGCCCAGCAATTCTTCCTACGCCGTATTTTTTGTCTACTGGTACCTAATCTCTAGTACCTAATCTCTAGTCTGCAGGTACCGGTTTTTCTCTGTTTTTCGGGCGATTACTAATTACTTGGACCGACATTCAATAATTATAAATCTATTATAGTTGTCATCATCTAACGGTTTCCAGCATACATAATAGCAATAAATCTCACCGTCGCTATTTAACTCAGTCTCTACTACCCAAAGATTATCAATCTCTAATGGCTTTTCATAATACTCGGAAGTCCCATTTTCAAAGACTGGTGGTCTATCAACTAAGTAAAGTTCAGGAGGCGTTGTCTCAAGAATTGACCTCACATCACTAGTATTAATTTCACTAGTAAAACATTCACTTTGTTTCAAATAGATATAAAGTCTAGGAATGTATTTAGTATTTAATCCCAACTTCTTGGTCTGTAACACTAGCTCTTTAAACAAGTTTATGGCCTGGTCAAAGTAATATTCACTACTCTTACCTTTACTTAAAAATTCATCAACATGAACTGATTGTCCCCAAAAAGATTTATTACCGCTAAAGGCAGTCACCCATGATGAAACATTTAATTCTTTTTTTAATTTCATTTAGGGAAATTCCATCCAATTTGACTTAGCCACTGCTTTTCAGCTTCAGTTAGAACTTTACCTCCGTGTTTCCATGTACCGTCATTATTTAAAGCAGATCCATCTTTGAAATGTATATGTGGCTTTTCAGTAAGGCCCGGTTTACTTATACCCTTATCCAGACGTTCTATATTTTTAGGAGCTTGTTGTCTCTCTATAGCTTTTTGAATTTGGTTTAAACTGCTCCCAGTTTTACCACCCCCGGAATTATCACCATCGCCATCACCATCGCCAACATTAAATGCCAATTGCGGCATTGTTGTAACAGCTCCAGCTCCGGCGGCGGCGCCAGCGCAAACTACAGCGGCGCTTTCACAGGAGATTAACGCTAATGGCAGGGTTCCACCTGCGGTAGGAACAGCAGCAAGGGAGGATGCAAGGCAAGTTTCTGCGGATACGGCGCAAGCTCCGGAGGCGATGACGGCAGTCGCGACCGCCGATGCCGATGACGGCGAGTTTGTTTGATGTTGATTGTCGACAAATGGGCCGGCGGAGTGTTGATCCAATCTGTCGCTAATCATGCCCCCCATAACACAAGCGGCATTGGATGCGAATGCTGCTTGTTCAAGCGGCGAACGTTGATCGCAGTTATGAACTAAAAGACCGCAAGAAGCGACATAATAGTCATGATCTTCATCGACACCTAAGTTATAAACCCAAAAGCCAGTACCATCTGATTCTTCATCGCTTAGTTCACTGCTGTCTTCTTCGAAGGTGCTCCATGAGGTTAGACTTTTTTCTTTTACGGTGACAACAACATCATCAGAGATTGATTTTACTGTGTCGCCTATTGTCAATTTATCGGCAGTAACCCAGCCGGTATTTACTCCGGTCGAGTTTAGGTAGAACGGATGGTTATTGGTTGTGTTGATAGTGATGTAGTTCACACTATCATTGCTACTGTTAGTTACGGCGAATTTAAGTGAGAGAATATGATCAGATTTAGTTTTAAAAATGCTCTGTACTTTATGCAGGTGGCATATGTTCTGGGTGACATCACAGCTATAAACATCATCACCAATTTGAACGCGGGATATCGCCTTTGGCCCTTCGCTGGTTAAAACGGTGGTGGCAGGGGCGAAGCAAGCGTGGTGACGTGCGACGACCTCCGCTAACAGCGATTCGCTGCTAGATGGCGATGGCGCCGCAGCAGAACTTCCAGCTGAAGGTGCTGGAGCGACGGGCGCTGCTGGCGCTGCGGGAGCTGCGCTTGCTCGTTTACTGATAAGTGCTGTCATTTGTTCCCGAATTAAACGCTTTTCCTCCGGTGATTGTGCTTGTTTTAGCAACGCAAGCAAGCGACCTTGTTCCCTAATTTTCGCCATAGAGGCACTAGGGGCATCATTATCACCGGCCGGCGCAGCGGGAGCAGCAGGTGCAGCGGGCGCACTTGGAGCGGTTGGATCGTCTAGTAATCCCTGAGCTCGGAGTTCCGCCATTTTTTCATTGAATTTTTTGATACTTTCTTTCTGAACAGAGACATCGTCCTTTTGTTTGTCTTTCCCCGCTTGGGCATCTACAGTAACTAAACTCGTGAGTAATAGTAGAACAAGTAACAGCGAAAATTTCTTTTTCATAACATTCAATTCCTTTTTTCTTTTCTTTTTAAAAAATAAAACAACATATACCAGAAAATCGCCAAGTGGCATTTATCAAGTGGCATTTATATTTATATTTATATTACAGATTTAGTATTCCTTTTAGTAATAACTCCCAATATCGTCCTTTATTGTATTCTTGATATCTGGTCGACATTACTGCGACAAAAAACTCGCTCCCTATCAACATTTCCAAATCAGGATAAATTTCCCCGTCAGGGCAATACCTACTTTTGAATTTCAAACTATTAGAATAAAAATCATATACCTCTGCTTCACTATCAACAAAGGCAATTTTAAATACAGAATCTGATAAATTTTCTACAAAATTTCCAATGATGCCATCAATTTGTGTCTGATAAAATGCTCGGGTATCTTCATCGATATTTCCGGACACTATTTCATTATGAAAATTTTTGTATACATCTAAGATTTCATCAGTTCTTGGTTTATTGCAAGAGTAAGGTAGTGCAAAAGGTAGCGTAAATGGAATTATATCTTGTACCCGAGTCGCTGGGATTGGTGCTGGTGCTGGTATTGGGGCCGGTGCCGGCCTTGCCAATTTGGCAGGCTTCGCCGGTTTCGCCGGTGTCGCCGGTTTCGCCGGCTTCGTTGGTTTAGCAATTGTTGCGACGCCCTCTCTGTCGTAGTGGTTGTACACATTAACAGTTTTGGTATCAAATCCTTCTTGTATGGATAAATCATGTAAAAATCCATCCCAGTACTTTGCACTTCTATAATCTCCATAGTGCGCAAGAAGCATATCAAAAAATCCGATCTGTGCCATTTGTTCCATAGAGGGATAGATCCTTCCCCCTGGACAATAGAAGTTGTTATATTTTTCATCACCGTTATACAAATTGTAAACCTCACTTTCTTGTACGATATT
>JADGBS010000114.1 GCA_015231325.1 Oligoflexia bacterium
TGAGAGAACCTATCTTTGCAAAAACCTCTTTAATCCGTCATATCGCTAATTCAAGAGGAATTATTAATTTCGATTATTCCTATTTGGATATGGTACGTCCATCTTTGATAACCTTTGGTTATTTACCTCAGAAATCTCCTCCAGGACTAGAGGGAATTGCACCTTGCTTTTCTCTCAAAACCAAAGTCTCTTATTTAAAAGTTGTAGAAAAAGGCCAGGGAATAAGCTATGGCCACTCTTTTATTACTACCAAAAAAACCAGAATAGTAACCGTTCCTATCGGTTATGGCGACGGTTATAGACGCTGTCTCTCGAATAAAGGTTCAGCACTGATTAGAGGCCAACGATTCCCCATCGTCGGAAATATTTGTATGGACCAATTCATGATAGATATACAAGACAAAGAAGTGCACGTTGGCGATGAAGTTGTTTTGATAGGACGGCAAGGTCAAGAAGAAATTACTTTGATGGAAATCGCCCATCTATGTGAGACTATTCCCTATGAAGTTTTATGCCTTTTTAATCAGCGGTTGCCGCGTATCTATATTAATGATTAGACTTTGTCAGTGCAATAGGAGTGCAATATGCAATAGGTACCAGTAGACTCATATAGATGACATTAGTTGCAAAAAAAGTCTCCTGGTACCTAGGTGCCCCCCCCTAGGTGCCCCTTTAATCACGGCGCGATGGCCATGTAAATAATTTTTAACGACAAACTGACCCAGATAAAGCGTTTATTTTTTGAATTTTTTGTCACATTTTTGCCAATTCAAGTAATATGGAGCAGTTCAGCGCCGATAAGCATATTTATGCGAAAGAGACTGCAAACCACTAATGCCAAAATATTTATCTTTTGTCGAATTTTGATTTTGTTTGTATTTACGTTTGTATCGTCATCGCTTTTATCACCTGGGTCCACTATCGGGTCCACTATCGGGTCCACTACATGTTACACTACCAACAAAATTAAGGTTGGGAATGAATTTGATTTTTGGCCCTATGCTTTTATTAATCAAGATGGAGAAAAATATTTTTGGCAAATTGTTGGTGCGTTTGGTGCGGTTCCTGTGCTGCTTTTTTTACTGGTTTTTATTTTGGTTATTGGTAGAGCAATTCAAATTCGAGCGACACATTTAAAAAATATTTTATCGAGTAACGAGCGGTTAGACATGGCACAAGAGATCGCTCACGTTGGAAGTTGGGAATGGGACTTACAAAATAACAGAGTCTGGTGGTCGAACGAAACCTATCGAATTTTTGGGGTGACTCCACAAAATTTTGTTCCCAGTTTTGAAGCAAATGGCAAGTTTATTCACCATGATGATTTAGAAAAATATACTGAAGTATTCAAGCACTCGTTAGAAACCGGCGAACCCATGAATTATGATTTTCGGTTGATTACCATGGATGGAGAACTGAAACAGTGCCTGGCCAGAGGTAGAGTTATCTATGCTATGAACAGCACCCGCACCGGTACAAATTCCAGTTCCAGTTCCGGCCCAAATTCCAATCGACCTATTCGTTTTATAGGTACAATACTAGATATTACGGAGCGAAAGAAGGCAGAGCAAGAGCTTAAGGAAAGGGATATAAGGCACCAAGAACTTTTTAATAATATCAGAAGCGGTATTGCGGTATATGAAGTCAGGGAAAATGGTAAAGATTTTATACTTAAAGATTTGAATTCGGCAGCAGAAAAAATTGATGGAGATTGCAAAGAAAATGTGATCGGAAAATCAATTTACGAAGTTCATCCAGGGATTGAGGAAGTTGGAATGTTGGATGTATTTAGAAGAGTTTTAAAAACAGGGAATTCTGAATATTTCCCTACGCAAATATATAAAGATAATAAAATCAATAAATACTATGAAAACGTTGTTTATCGTCTGCCTGCAGGTGATATAGTTTTTGTTTACGATGATGTCACTAAACGTAAAGAGATGGAGGCACAGCTCGAGCACAATAAACAACTGCTGCAAACCATAATTGATAATTCTCGTATCTTGGTTTATGCAAAAGATTTGGAAGGTCGTTTTATTATTGCATCCGAAGCACTTGCGCAATTATTTGGTCATACCAAGGAGCAGCTTATTGGGAAAACTAGTTATGAATTTCTCCCCAAAGAAATTGCTGATCAGCACCGGACGAATGATTTATGGGTTATATCGCACGAATCTAGATATTCGGTTGAGGAGATAGCTAATACTCCAGATGGTATTAACTACTATTTTACTAATAAGTTTCCATTGTTTGATGCTGAGAATCGATTGTACGCTGTTTGTGGATTTTCAATAGATATTACTGAGATTAAACGAGCTGAAGAAAAGTTAAGACTAAGTGAACAACGTCTGTCTATGGCACAAAAGGCATCAAGAACTGGCGTTTGGGATTGGGATATTTTGAGTGGGTATATGGAATGGACCCAACAAATGTTTGACCTCTTTGGGCTAGATCCAAAGTATCACCAAGCTTCTTTTGAAACATGGGATAAGGTAATTCATCCTGAAGATATTGAAGTGGCCAAACAGCGAATCCAGCGCTCACTAGAGAAAAAAACGACATTGTACTCAGATTACCGGATAGTCCTCCCTGATCAGCAAATTAGATGGATCCACGCTATAGGCAAAGGCGAATACGATGAGAGCGGAAAAGCAGTCCGAATGGTCGGCACTTGTACAGATATAACCGATCGCAAGCAGATTGAAGAGACATTTTCTCGTACTTTCTACGCTGGACCGCTGATGATGAGTATTAGCGACATAGAAACAGGTAAATATTTGGATGTAAACAATAGCTTTACACGAATATCTGGATTTGCCAGAGAAGAGGCAATTGGAAAGACTTCTGTCGAATTAGAATTGGTAAGTCCGGTCGATCTCGATATCATAAAAAATAATTTACTTCGCTCAGGTAAGGCCACGGGACTCGAAATAAAACTAAGGAAGAAAGATGGTACGGAAGTTTGGTGTAACTATACAGGAGAAATAATTTCGTATTCAGGCAAAAAGATGCTGATGTCCATAGCAGAAGATATTACTAATCGAAAATTGTTTGAGGAAAAATTATTAGCAAGCGAAAGCATGTATAGAAAACTTTTTGACTCATCACCCATAGCGCTTATGGATGAAGATTTTTCTAAAGTAAAAAAACGATTTGAAGAGATAAAAAAGATGGGGTTTTCTAGTCTAGAAAATTTTCTGAGTGATAACCCAGATGAGCTTCTCCGTCTTTATTCATTGGTTACAATAGTAAATGTTAATCAAAGGTGTGTTGAACTACTTGGGGCAAAAGATAGTGATAAAGTCTATCGAGATTTATCCACATATTTTACCGAAGAGTCACTAAAAGTATTTTGTAATGAAATGATTGCACTTTTTAACGGAAAAAACTTTTTCAATAGTGAAACTTATATCGTAGATGTTTTAGGTAAACCGATGCTGATTGATTTATTTATTAATATTCTACCAGGTTATGAAGAATCTCTTTCTAAAATACTAGTGTCATTTATTGATATTACAGAAAAAAGAAAAGCTGAGTTTGATCTATTGAAACAACAAAAACGAATAAAGACCCTTTTTGATGGAATTATGGATGCTATTTTTATTGCAGATCCCGATTCGGGAATCATTCTTGATTGCAATGATGCTGCCACCGCGCTGACAGGAAGAAGCAGAAAAGAAATTATCGGGACACATCAGTCACAACTACATCCACAATCGAAGATCAATAATAATTTCAGTGCATCTTTTAAAAAGCTAGTTCGTGGTGAAGGAAAAATCGAGGTGGATCAGGTAATTAAAAAGGACGGAACGATCGTTGATGTTTCCATCCATGCCACATTTATCGAAATTGGTGACAAAACTGTCATTCAGGGAGTTTTCCGAGATATTTCGGAAATTAAAAAAATTCAACACGAAAAAGAGCAAGTACAAGCACAGCTTATTCACTCCGCTAAATTAGCATCCATCGGTACTTTGGCCGCTGGTGTGGCCCATGAAATTAATAATCCACTCGCCATCATTAAAGGTAATGTTGACATTCTTAACGATCATATTATCGAAATGGATGAACATGAGGATGTTGAGGAGTATGTCGAAATAATAAAAAATCAAAATATAGCGATAAATCGGATTTCTAAAATTGTGAATGGGCTTCGTTCTTTCTCGAGGAGTGATACTGATATTGTTGAAACAGTAGATGTCAATAAGGCGGTTCGGGACACACTAGCGCTTTGTGAAACATTGTTCACTAAAAGAGGTCTGACTATTGTTACCCATTTGTGCTTTGGAGAATTACATGTTCAAGGTAATGCTGGAAAACTACAACAAGTAATTTTGAATCTGTTGACGAATGCCAAAGATGCCTGCGGAACAGATATAAAGAACAGTGTAATCAATATTGAAACTGTGAATAATGGTCCAATCGTTATACTTAAAGTTTCCGATAATGGGACCGGGATTGCAAAAGAGCATCTAGATAAAATATTTGATCCCTTTTTTACAACTAAACCTTTAGGTCAAGGAACTGGGCTCGGACTGTCAATTTCGTACTCGATTATTCAAGCATTTGGTGGAACGATGACTGTAGAAACGGAAGTAGGTTTTGGTACAACGTTCACTGTTAATCTGCCTTCGTCAAACTGAATAATTGACCTCCAGATTATAAAAAAAATTAAATTATAAAATTCCATTGTCCGACAAGCTCGTTGCTGGATTGTTGAATTACAGCGTTATACGATATTTGGCCTAGGGGTTGTCAGTGATCAATAAAAAATTCTTGTTTATATTTTTTCTATTTTTATCATCTATTCACCTTATGGGCAGCAGCGATACCACTGCTCCTGTAGCTATCCATAATGCTGTCATTGCCAGTGCTGCCGAAGATAAATTAATCCAGGTATTAACCAGCGGCACTGAAGGTAATGTGTCTGCTTCCTCCATAAAGAGAAGTTTAGATAAAAACTTAGGGCATATCTTTGGTGATTTTTTCATTGATGGGGATATCCGATTTGAGGGGAATTATTTTGTACAAACTTTTAGTATGCTGCTATCGATCCTTAATAATTTCAACCAGACATACAGTAACGTTGACATTAGTAAACCAGATAGCTCCATAAAAAAACAAATTGTAGATCATATGAAAGGGGGAAAAAATGGTTTGGAGCGATTAATAAAAGGTATTCAATCAAGCATAGATTTTGCTACAAATGTTCAAGCAAGGATATCAAGAAATGGCGATAATCAAGGTCTAAGAGCGGAAATATTCAACGTCATCTCTAGAAATTTAACTAATGAAAATGATTTTACTTTATTTCCTGGCGGAACCAAAAATCATGCAATTGTTTATAAAATAACGCTGACTGATCCTATTCAAGGTATCTATACGTTGGCAGTTATTAATACGGGAGACGGTCTCCAATTCCATCCCTACAAAATAATTGACGGAGAAAAAAAATATCGGACGGTATTAAATTTTACCCAATACTCAAAAGATGAGTTAGTACTTATATTAGAATCTTTACTTTCTATTAAGATTACAAACAACACGACCTACCCTAATAAGATTGATGGCCTCTATAGATTCTTGTCCTATAAAAATTTTGAAGTTCAAGAAATAGAAGCTGCAAGCAATGACCTTTTTCAAAAAGAACAAAAATCGGGTACTTGTAGTTGGAGTTCATTAATGGCGCTGATGAGGGATCAATTCGATAACTTAGGTGATTACAAAACCTTCAAATTTTTATTAAAAAAAATGGTGATCGATGCCATTTATAAATACATGAAGGATAATCCAGAAAACCCAGAAGTTACGAATATAAGAACTGTGAAATTTTTAAGAAAGGCAATTGAACAGATTTCTGTGCAATTAAGTAAAGATAGTGGTGTTAGGGTAAAGCAGTCTTTAAATATTAGTGATTCGACACTAAATAACATAAAAAGGGAATTTAAATTTGAAGAGATCGTAGAATTTTGCAACCAACATGAACGAGAATCTGCTATTAACTTTTCCACAAACAATATAAAAGAAAAAATTCAACAAACCGAGACAGCTTTTGATATTCCGTTTGATAATTTAAATGAATATTTCAATCCCCCAGTACGACCAGATGTGGTCCCTGCTGAAGATTGGAGCAACGAAATAGAGGCCCTACCTGATATTGACCTTATTAATAACATAGCTAACTTTGATAAATATTATCCATTCTTGGAAAAATTATGCGCTGATTGGAAATATAGTATTCACTGTAAAATATATTCTAAAATATTTCTACTAAAAATTGGAATTGATGAACTTATCGCCAATATTAATGCTAGTTTCGATGTCGTCAATGCCGACAAGAACGAAATTGCCAACAACATACTGGAGATGGCCAGAAAGATTATGACGATTGCTACTTGGTCGGAGAACAGAGGTGCAAAATCTGTTGACGGAGTTTTGGCAGTCTATTCTGCCTATGCCATAATTGATGGACTCGCAAACATTTATCAAGGAATTAAAGATAAAAACGGTTTATTTAACACAGCTAATTATCCAATAAGATATAAAGAACTCTTGGAATTTACTCAAACCCCATTTGTTGCGTACAATAGTCTTGAAGCAATACGCTTAAATCAATTACTCACTTATTTCAACAAAAGAAATAGCAATAAACCATCTCATGGATCATCCTTTCAGCAAAATGAACTATTCCTATTCCCTCGTAAGAAGTTGTTCACAGATGGTCCTCAAACTGATGAAATAAAAGAAGGAGATGGTATTATAGTGAATGATGCCGAAGTATCCGGTTATATTCATCACCATGTGATCAGTGTTGAAGGAAATAATGGTTTAACATCCATTAACTTGGGTAAAAGGGCGGCGGAAGAAATGTATTTATACGCTAGTTCAATCCCAGGGGTTAATCCTAGAGAAAGCGGAGGATATCGCAACGATGATTTATTAACACAAAGATCTCCTTACAATGATATTAAGAGTGTTGAAGATCAATTACCAGAGGAATACCTACTTTTAAAAAAAATTTCATTATATGCCTATACCTATTTATACTACGGTGAAGATACATTTAATTACAACAGATTTGAATACTCTCTTCAAACAAGCAGAGATGTCGGTGTTGGCGGTTATACTTTGTTCACCAATCGTGCTTCTGATTATGATAATTATAAAAAAAAGCATTTTCGAATGTTATTTTCCGATCAACGACAAGATTACAAAGAATACAAATACAAAAATACAAACATCGCTCTTCCTGTAGTATCTGCAGTGCCTGCAGACCGCAACCAAAAGTTAACCTCTCAAGATCGCGAAAGAATAGATATTTATCAAGTGTTAGAATCCATCTACGAAAATGAAATTATCCCCAGAAACGATATCCAATCAGAAAACAAGTTGGCACAAATAACTGCGCAGGATAGAATTAGCAAATTGCAAAGTGAACTGATGACCCTAAGAATCTATGAGCAGCAACAAATCTCCAACATATTAAATTATTTTGATACTGCACCCAATAAAATTCAAAATGATGCATACAAAAATTTTATTAAAATCTCATTATTTGAGCGAGACTTGTTAATAAAAAAAATTAAATCAGAAGAGAGTACTATAGAAAATATCATAAATTTTGCATATTCGCTGTTCGAAAAATTTCCAATAACTGGCCAAGAAAATATCAAAGAATTTATTTTTGCCAGCAACCTAATTGCATGGCTTAATGAATATTCGACCATAATGAAAAAGGGAAAGCACAAATTAACTGCATCGGTTATCAGTAAAATAGAAAATGAAATTGCAAAACTAACCACCCTGCTTTCACAAGTAACCCGAAACGAAGTAGTTAATATTAATAAACAAATTAATATATTTAAGCGTCAATTCATTTTGCTACAGTCATTGTGGTCAGATGATATTGACGATGAGACTATCCAGAAAATAATTTTATGGTATTTTCACCTAAAACGCGACGGTATACCTAGTGATTTTGGTGACCCATATTTGAACGATGAATTAGAACAGAGATACACACTGTTTATGACAAAATTGTTGGCCAAAAAACGAATTACGACCTCCCTAATCAGGCCAATACTAACTGAACTAGTTCCTGATTTAGGCAACAATATTGAAGGAAACACTTCTTTTCCTCAATATTCAGTGAATGCTGGCAATGATATTTATATTTTTGATTTTCTTTCGGGGGAAATTACAAAAAATGGAGTAACTATTATCCGGGAATGGACCGACTATGATAATGATCCTGTATTTAAAAAAATATTTAAAGGATTCCACTTTCTGGATGTTGAACGAAGAGAAGGATCTGAATTTGTTACTCAGTACGTCAAAAATAATGGCAACGACAAAATTACAAGAAATGTCAATTATATTCCATATCCCAATGGAATTTTAAAATTGCAGCTGTTTCCTGATAGCAGTGAACAATATCTGTATGTAGATATTGTTTCTGATAAGGGAACCGATGATCTTTTACAAATCAGAAATAAATTGCCACGTCCTCTGCTTAGCAAAGACTTTTTGCATTGGTATAATCCAAGCATAGGTATGATCATTACCAATACAGAATTAGAACCAATATATCAAATTCAAATTTATAAAAAATCCGGAACCGGAAGTCAGATAGAAAATCAGATAGGAAATCAGGGAAGGAATTATGAAATTGGATTATACCGGAAAAATCCTAGCAACCGCCAAGTTGACAATTTAATTGCAAATCTAATGGGCGCAGAAGATCAAAAATTATTTGATTTTTTATTGGGAAGCAGCGCTGATGCTGATCTAGGATTATTTAAATACGAGGATGGCAAGTATCACCCTCGCTACCGATCAGAGCTCGCCGGAAATGTACTAGTTTGGAGGGATGTAAGCGATCAAGAAACGCCTACACCTTTTACCCATGGCAGGATAGAGTTCCCACGTTATCAAGATTCAGATTTAACAATTCTATCGTTCGAATTTAATGCTAGCAATGGAAGATGGTATAACTCCTTCAATCACGAATACTCCTTGGCAGATCATGGGCAAGGTACATTATTAAAGCAAATATTAGACAATAATTCATTAATTAGGCATGGATATGATCGCTATCTCGCAATTCAAAATGAGAATGAGGTGAACGCATACAGTCTAATCATTCCTCGGAAAAAAAACAGTGACAAAGCATCTTCACCCGATAATAAATTTGCTTTCACTATCGCTAAGATTAATCAAGATGCCACCTCCTCGTTGGAAGTAGGTACAAAAATAGATGCCCTATTTTTAGCGTATCTGCATTTATATTATAAAGACTATGATAATACGTTCCTTTATCTTAAACAGGCAGAAAATACCCTCTCTGCATATTCACCTGAAGAACTAGAAGTCGGAAAATGGATCATCGAATCGTTAGATGAAAACAATGATCATGATCCGGATGCAGCAGCGGTTAGAATTTATGCAGGAATCATCTTATATAAAAATTGGAGCTTATATAAAAATGATTTAACGGGAGTAGATAGCTACACAGAGATTATGAAATTCTGGAAATCAACTGATAGGACATCAACTAATACATCTAATGCGACTAATACTGATGGGTCGTTCTGGATGTTAATGTATCAAAATCTGAGCATTTATGCAGAAAGGAATAGCAAAGTAAGGTCGAATTTGGAAGCAGGAATAGAAGAACTAATAAATCAGTATGATTATATTGAATTTATTAAAAGCAAGGAGATGAGAGCGATCTTTGAAAGCAATTCCGAAAGTAATTTTATTTTAGATTTTTACAGCAAAATTTTTACTCCCAGTACCATGTTGACAACTGCCAGACCTCCTACACAACCTGTCAACATTGATAAACCCTTAGGATCCTGGGCGTTATTGAATAGCAAAAATGAATTCTTTAATAAAAACCCTAGGACTGTCATATTTTCTCATGGAAGAACAGAGACAATTCCACCTGCATGCAGATCTCTTTTTAAAAGCGACAATGTAAGACCTTGTCTTCAATATCCTGCCAACAATTCCACTCCCGGTTTTTCTTTAATCGAAGATTATCTCAATAAAGATATTGTATTTTTATTGACAGATAATTCTTTCAAAAAAATACTAGAATTGGGGTACGATTCTAATAGAGACACAAATAACGTTAGATACTTGTACGAAATAATAAGAAGCAGTAAGGAGAATAGAAACAAAGTCAAAATGCTTTTGTACTTTATCTACACTAAAACCAGTAATTCTTTGCCTTATGACGAATCAATAGGCTTCCTAATGGCGATAATTGAAAGCTTAGAAAGTGGAATAGTACTACCTGCAATGATCCAGTGTACTGCCTTGGGTTCTGTACAAGAGACACAACAAGCATCCGCAATCTGCAATAACCTTCAACGATCAGTTTCTAATAATACCTTTTCCACTACTGTACAGCATTGGAATGAAAATCAAATGGCCCGCATTCAGCAATTTGCGACAAAGATTAAAATCTTTTTCAATACACCCATCGACATTCCCGATACAGAACAATATTTAGGTACCTCCGCACTAATGACTAGAGACGTGAAAGAAATTTCTTGGCCAACGCAACGAGATGCTAACGGTATTTGTCGTGATCTCGATACGTTAGAAACATTAACCGCAACGGCAACGGCCACGACTACGACCACAAATGCTGCCATCGATAGGTATACCTTGGATGAAAGTAAGCTGCACACTACGGAAAATTACCAAAGAATGTTTAATCGCCTGGGAAATGTTATACCCAATGATGCTTTTTTAGCAAACAGAATAGAGAACCTTAAAACTCTCACCAGAGACCGAGATATTGGTTTGCAAGCAGCTCTTGGGGCCGCTGCTACCGAAATTGATTGGCAAAAATTGAGTGATGATTTAGGGCACTACCAATCATGCTATCACAGTAGAGTGGATGTACTAAGAAAATCAATCCTCAATGCCGCCAACCGACACTTACGAGACCATGTCATTGATTATTTCAAAATTTTTGGTCGCAAACAGGAGGAACTAACTATTGACGATTGTAAGTATTTGTTCGCGCAAGGAAATTATCAGGAATTTACCGATAAAAATAAGTATTTGGATAGCAAGTATGTAATTA
The DNA here is from genome assembly GCA_015231325.1 of Oligoflexia bacterium. Classification (GTDB taxonomy): domain Bacteria; phylum Bdellovibrionota; class Bacteriovoracia; order Bacteriovoracales; family Bacteriovoracaceae; genus JADGAN01. Next base: position 11,102 of record JADGBS010000114.1, read on the forward strand.
ACAATCTAGTTTCTGAAATTGCAAAATATTTATTAGTCGAAACCCTTGAGCAAAAAGTTGATCGTTCGAAAAAATTGGTCGACAAGATATTGGCAGCGAATAAACTTCTTTTAGGAAATCATTCAGTAGAAATTGAAAAAGAAAAAGAGATTAATATTAACGAACTAAAAATGGCAATTAGCTCCAAGCACGAATATGAGTACAAAGATTTTCCAGAATTTTTAGTTTTTGAAAGCTATC
>JADGBS010000115.1:0-4065 GCA_015231325.1 Oligoflexia bacterium
CCCCCACGATCCCAAAGTTACTGTCGCAGTAAATGTTTTTATTGTTGTCCAAACTGCCTACTTACTAAATTGTCGGTCGTTAACCCATTCAATGTTTTCGATGGGAATTTTCAGTAACAAATGGTTATTAGGCGGTGTTGGTATTATGTTTGGGTTGCAATTTGCTTTTGTTTATTCTCCAATGATGAATAATTTATTTCATACTGCTCCAGTAACTTTGGGATCGTGGGGGCGTGTATTGCTTTTAGCAATAATGAGTTATTTTTTAATTGAGGGTGAGAAGTGGATCAGAGCTAGATTTTTTCACCGATAAGGCGGCGTTACTTAGTAAAAAAAATCTTTGCTAATATTTGCTAAATCTATATCAAGTGTATTAACCTTACTCACAAACTTGTCTTTTTTTAAAAAAAGGTGGACTTTATGAATGAATACTTAGCAAAGGCCAAGATTAGTTTGGAAGATTCTTTTTTTATCCAAGAAGATAAAATTTTGATAGAGAAGCTTCGTCAAATGGAAAAAATGAAGCTCACTATTGAGGGGTATGCCAATGTCACTGGTATCGCCAATCCAACGGTGTTGAAAAAGTTCTATGAACTAGAAATTCCACTGGAGGTTGCAGCGTCTCTAAAGGCAATACCACTAATTGAAGTGGCATGGGCAGATGGTATTGTCGATGAAGAGGAGATGAAGGTTATTCTTGATAAAGCAGAAAAACTTGGAATTAAGAAAGACAGCATTGAATTTGAGTTGATCGAGAGATGGATGCAGCATCGACCAAGCGAAAAGATGATAGAGGCCTGGATAGCTTATGTGCAAGGGATTTGTGAGGAGTTATCCAAGGGGGAACAGTTAGAACTGAAGAACGAGTTATTAAAATATTCTTTAGAAATAGCTCGGGCATCAGGCGGGATTAAGGCATTAGGAATAAACATAGGTAATCGGATTTCAAAACAGGAAAAGGTTATTCTAAATAAACTAGAAAGGGCATTTCCAATTTAATGTTGATCTTAATCAGGACTTTTTTGAAAAACTAATCCGTGCTTCATATGGAGAGAAATTACATAGCTCACTAGCAATTGGTAAACAGGTGACTTTGCTGGAATAAAGATCCCGAGAAGGTTTTACTCGTCTCTTTTTTGTTAACGACCAAATTTTGCAAAAAGCTTTACAGCAAGGTATCCCAAAATTGCGAAAATCACTCCTACTATCACAGACCCCACAGCGGTGACGAGAATAATGTCTGGGCCAAGTTCAAAAAGATCATTAAAATGATCAAAACGAGAAAAGGCAAATTGTTCACTTCCTCGATGAATAAACAGGTGTCCTACGAAATAACAGAAAGTGTAGAGAGGAAGATTGGTGAGTGGATTGCTCACGGCAGTGCAAGTTGCGGCGATAATTTTATTTCCTTTTACCAGCTTAGCGAAAAAAATTGCTGCAATGATTTGCACCCCCCAAATGATACTAACACCCCAAAAAAGTCCAACAGCAACACCTCTGGCAATCTATAATCGATTCTGGGTCCTGATCCTTTTGTAAAGCTAAGTGAAATATTTTTATGTATTTATTGTTTTTAATATTATTATAAAACGACATAATTCAATCCCGATGAATTAATGGATTATATGAAAGTTTATAGGCGACCTGACCTAGTTTTGCATGGATAGCGCAAAATTACTCTAGTGTAACTTTAACAATAATCCTTTATGGTAAAACGTTCAAGCTTAATACGCATATCAAGGTTTCTATCAATTATTCCTGTAAAAATCACTCTCTCGTATAAAATGAAAAATAATGTAATTTTTAAAAACTTACAAAAAAATCTTTAATTCAATCCAGTAAAATTTGAAGATTTTTATAAAATTATATTGAATCAGTCAGTAATAGGGACTGTTTAGAGGCGTTGATCAGATTGCCCCTTTATTGAATATCGAAAGATTAGTATTTTGCAAGAAGAATAGAAATGTAACAATTTCTTTGCTTATATCGGGTTTATTTTTATGAACATCTATGGGCGAAAAACCACGCTAAAGACCGAGTAAAACAATTCATGGACACCTTGCAACAGTACTTGAGTGGGAGAAATTATTATGTTATATTACTATTTTAGTAATCTGATTTAGACATTTTAAATTACAATAATTAAGGAACTATATTTTTAATGGAGCCTCCTTTATCTAGTTTTCAAAATATTACAAAAAGACTTTTTTTCCATTTGAAATCAAAAAAATTAAAATCGTTCGGAGGAGTCTATTCCTTTTTCAAAAAGGAAAGGATTTGTTTTTTTCTTTTTCTAGAACGCTCCAATTTTATTGGAACAGATATAATGGACCTAATTAAGCATTGGGAAAAAAGATATAATATTTATTTCACAAAAATAAAGAACACCTCTGAGGTTGATTTCTCGGATGGTTGGGAAAGGGTCGGTATTGTAAATAAAATTTTTTTCATAAAAATCCTTTTGTTAAAACAAATAGTTATTTTAGTTGTACAAAAATTATGCCGACCCTTTCTTTTTTGCAATCAAACAAAGATATTCCAAAACAGTAATGTGATCCTTAAGTAATAACAGTTTTCCATTTTTTTAAATGGCAAAGGAAGGTGAATGAGTGCTTTTGTGATAGTGTTAATATGTTTATTTTTAAATGCAGTAATGTCTTGTGCGGAAATGGCATTTGTAACTGTAGATAAGAAAAAAGTTCGAAATAAATCGTTAGGAGGGGATGGTCGGGCAACAATTATAGAAAAAATGCAGAAATCTCCAGAAAAATTTCTTTCTGCCATTCAGATAGGTATAACTTTTGTTGGTGCTATTTCTGCTGCCGTGAGTGGAGCGGGGGCAGATGAAAAGATCGCTCCATTGCTAGTTTCTTATTTTCAGATAAGTGAGGGGATAGCAGAGACAATTGCCATATCATTAGTGGTTGTGCCGCTAACATTTTTATCAGTAGTAGTCGGTGAATTAGTACCAAAGTCATTAGCATTAAAATATTCTTTACCAATTATTTTGAAATTGGCTCATGCTTTAAAAGCAACAGAAAAGGTACTTGGCCCTTTGATTACTCCTATAGAAAAGACAACAAAATTTTTACTTAGATTATTAATTCGTTCAAAAACAGATGCAGAAACACAAAATGAAAATGAAGATATCTCGTTGTTTGGTTTAAAAACAGAACATAAACAATATATTTTTAATCTAATTGATCTCGAATCTAAAATAGTAAAGAATGCAATGGTGTCTTGGGATAAAGTTAATTCTATTTTATATGAGCAAGGCTCTTCTGAAGTTCTTAACAAAATTCTAGATACAAGACGAACAAGACTTCCAGTTGTTGCCGGTAAAGATGTTTGTGGTTTTTTGCATGCTAAAGAATTTTTGAATTTATTTAAAAATGGAGTTGCTGACAATTGGGTGAGTTTTATTAGACCTCCTCGATTTATAAGCAAGGAAACGAAATTATTGGAAGCACTTAAGGTAATGCAAAAAAATAAGATTCATATTTTGATTGTAGGAGAAGAACAAAAACCAGAAGGTATTATTACATTGGAAGATATATTAGAGGAGGTTATCGGAGATATAGTAGACGAAGATGAGGACAACAAGGTGAAACATTTTATTAGACGCAGTATCTTTACAATTAACAACAATAGTACAAATGTTTTTTTATAATCATCACTATCGGTCAATGATGAATTTTAAGCGAAACTTGGTCCACTTAAACCGCTCTAACCAGGCAGAAGCAATTTGTTACGCGTTCAATAGCAATCTTTTCCATCGTGGAGTGATTGGAATATTTTAACAAAGGGCTCATTTAGATCAATTTGAACTAAATTTGAGGACCAAGTTATGATCACAAAAAGTGCGTTGACCGATAGTGATGATAATCTTAGTTAGGAAAGGGAGGATTTTTTTAATAATTCTATCACAATTTTAAAAAGCAAATATTTATCGTTATTACGAGCATTAAAAATTTTTAAAACTATTAAATAAATACTCAGGTATTTATTTGAAGTATTGTGTATCTTTGATTTTTTATATATTTTTTTATATCATAATAAAAAATA
>JADGBS010000115.1:4205-11281 GCA_015231325.1 Oligoflexia bacterium
TATTTTTGAATCAGAAAGTTTTGGAGAAGATGAAGATGATTCAATTGGGTCTATATACTTTTTTTCTTCCGTTCATAACAAAACTCAAGAAATAAAAGTTAACAAAAAATTAAAGGAAAAAGTAGAATACTGGGTTCGATATTTCACAGGTCCATTTAAGACAACATTTAAAGAGTATCTCGAAAGGGGAGGACAGTATCGTAATCTAATTACTAAAATTTTAAAAGAACATCAGTTACCAGAAGAACTCTACTATTTACCTATTATAGAAAGCGGCTATCTAACACATGCTACGAGCAGTGCTAGTGCGGTTGGTCCGTGGCAATTTATCAGTTCTACTGGAAAAAGTTATGGACTAGAGATTAATAATTATATTGATGAACGTAGAGATATTGCAAAATCAACTCAGGCCGCTGCCGCTTATCTTCGTGATCTATATAATATTTTTGGGTCATGGGAATTGGCATTGGCGGCATATAATGCTGGACCTTATCGGATCATGGGAACTATTATCAAAGGTAGTAATCGTGATTTTTGGAAGTTAAGCGAGCAAGGAATTTTTCCTAAAGAAACATCTAATTATATTCCTAAATTCATTGCGGCCGTTATTATTGGCGAGAATGTTGGGGAATATGATATTAAAGTAAAACAACCATTGCCTACAGAATTGTATGAAGAAGCTTATGTTGCGGTAAAAGTGCCATCCGATAAGTATATAGATGACATTGCTAAGATTCTAGATATTGAAAATTCAACTTTAAAGGCCATTAATCCAGAATTAAAGACAGCTTACATTCCTAATATTGAGGAAGAGTATGATCTTAATATTCCTTCTCAAAAGTTGAGCTATTATCAAGAAAAAAATAATGAATTGATAAAATTGCCCAGTCGATTAAAAAATAAAAAGTTGTATTCACGTAATGGAAAATCAACAAAACAAAAAACCTCTTCAGCGGAAGATATTTATTATGTCACCAAAAAAGGAGATTCTGTAGAATCGGTAGCGCGAAAATTTAACATTCCTGTTTATTCGATTGTTCAATCGAATGGACTTTCTGATATGTCAAAAATTCCCGTTGGAAAAAAACTGAAAATTACACCAGTTTTTTCAGGAATTTATACCGTAAAATCTGGAGATAATATTGGATATATTGCGAAGCTTTTTAATACAACTCCAAATTATTTAAAAAAGATTAATGGTCTTAGTTCAAATCGTATTTATCTAGGCCAGCGATTGAGAGTTTCTCCTGCTTCTTTTAATTTTTATATTGTTAAGGAAGGAGATAATCTTTTTGACATAGCTCGTTCCAATGGACTTAGCACGAAAAACCTTATTCGCATCAACTCCTTAGATTCAACTCGGATATTTAAGGGACAAAAGTTGATTGTAGTGGATTAAAGGTTGAAACCATTAAGGAGTAGGATATCTTTTTATCAAAAATTATTACTAATGATTGATAACGATATTTAATCCATTTTTCTAATTCAATAAATGGATAGATAGCGTACCAAGGCCACTAGAACTATTCTTTTTATGATGTTTGAGAAACAGGGACTGTGTATATATATGAAGCAGTCTGCTTACTGTTTTTCCTTTTTATTAAATTTTTCATGCTGAGGTTGTTATAGCCAAGACACACCGCGCATCCTTAGGGAGTCAGTGCGCAAATTTCAAAAAACCCCAAGTAATTGAGTTTTAAAAACAAATGGCCGTATTGATTTACCAACGTGATCGTTTTTAAGAAAAATTATCATTAGATTGAAAATAAAATTGAATTATCGAGGGAAGAAGAACTGTCTTTTTCTCAATAGAGGGAACTCACTGTGCTGTTGAGGCATGCTTCTAGAACCCATCTATGAATTGAAACGAAAGCTATTTCATAGGCTGCAAACAAAGCATTTTAGATAAGACAAACTAAAATTACGATCAGCTCTTCCGTTTAAAACAACTTCATTGAATTCAAGTTACAACGCACGTGAGTCCTCGATTGCAGGAAGATACAGCGCTCGGTAAAGACAAATCATCACAGCTACGAACGGCGGCGCGATAAAAACACCAAGCAGGCCAAACCAAAATCCGAAAAAAAGCATGACAACAATTAAAAGGGCTTCAGGGATTTCGGCCTGTCCCTTCATCACCATAGGAAGGACGACATTTCCCTCGATCTGTTGGGTAATGAAAAAGACCAATAAAACCCAAGGCACTAGACTAGCATCCGTCGTCAGTGTGATAAGGCTTACAATAACTACAACGATCATTACGCCCACGTAGGGAATTATACCGAGGATTGCGGTCATTAGTCCAAACAGCGCCCAGTACTTAACGCCTACGATCAAAAGACCAAGGGTTGTAATTAAACCAATTATGGCCATGTCAATCAACTGTGCACTAAACCACACTCGAACTACCTTTGAACATTTCCTTAATACCTCGTGCGCGCGATCACGATGTTTCGGCGGAAATGCTCGAATAGTTCCATTGAAATAAGAATCTGCATCCACTGCTAAATAAATACCAATGATGAGAGAAAAAACGACTCCACCAATTGCAATGAAAGTGGTTTTCGCCCCCTGCAGAAAGTATTGAAGAGTTTTTTGAGCAGCGCCTGCAAAATCAAAATCTTTAACTTGCTGTAGCATCCAAGGGAATTTATCAAACACCTTTTCAAGTGTTGCTCGGAGCTTTACGGAGAATTCCGGTAGGGCCTCAATTAATGCGTTTACTTGGTCGACAATGACCCAGCCGAAGAAGGTAAGGATAGTTGCAGTTAGGGTCACGATGCCGACAATGAGCAGAAGAGCGCCGTAGCCTCTTTTCAACTTTAACCATTTTTGTAGACGATCAAGGGCCGGTGAGAACAAAACTCCGATCCCAACACCTATTAGCGATGCAATCACCATCATTCTTGATGCGTACAAGACAACCAACAGTACGATGATTAGTAATACTTTAAAGTAAGGATGGGTTTTTGTTGTTGTTGTCATATGCCCCTGCTTGAAAGTTTCATTTTTTATTTCACCCTTAAAAATGTCGATTGTCGCGACTGATCTTCCTTTTCAAAAAACGGAACCGCAGTTAAGAAACTTTTTCTAAATACACTTGCTCAAATCGTTCCGGTGAAACATATCCAAGCGCTGAGTGAATTCTTGAATTCTTTTACGGTTGTAAAATACTTCAATCCATTCAAAAATGCTAGCTCTGGCTTCTGCCTTTGTTGTAAATATAATGAAACCTAATAGGAGACCATTCACACGATGAGAAAAAAGTACTTCAGTGTATAAAATTAGACGAGCAGAAAATCATAGCACTTTTTTTATGATTTTTTTCACTTTTCTGGAAGACATGGGCGACTATTAAACAGGAAGCAAAATGGGGGGGGTGAGAAGCAATGGCATTCGGTTAACAAAAAAAAGATGATATAATACTGCTGAATTTTTAATTCATGATCATTTCTACAGGGAGGATTCATGAATGCGCGACAATTAGCGATTTTGATCACTAAGATTGTCAAAAGATTGATCGAAATAGAAAATTTAAAAGGATAATATGCTCATTCAGCGAGGACAATACTAATCACCAGATTAATAGAGAGGGGGAGCGATATTTATTAAATGATTTATTTAAAATTATTCAGATTGGTTCACTGTAAGTGAAGAATGTAATTACTGGTTAATTCGAACGTTGGCACTACAGAATACGCCGGATTTCACCTCACCACCCTCATATGGGTGGTGGTACTTTACATAAACGGTTTTTCTGTCCTTATTAATACAAAGCTCGGTAATGGGTCCACCGTTATTAGTATTTCCATTACCCACTACGCTTCCACAGATAGCGATACCGTTATAGAAACTTTGATTCAATCGTGCCATTTGATAAGTACTCACTTGACCATTATCGGCCTTCACCTTCATGTAGAGAAAACCGGTTCCATTTTGAGTTTGATTGTATTGGATGTTCTGACCATCATTACAAATGGCAATCCAAGTTGGAGCAGCAAAAAGATTAAGTGATACAGAAAAAGAAAGAAGTAGGACCAGTAGATTTAATTTTTTCATACGAATTCTCCTGAAATTTTAAGTTTAAGGTTTAGGGTCGAATAACATCACAGATAAAACTTTTTTGCAAGTTGAATGCCATTCGTTAATACCAATAGGCCCAAATAAGTGGTTTCAATTTGTCCCTTAGTTAATCAAAATGTCACTTGTAACAAGGTCCTAGTTGTGGCATATCGATTGCAATGCTTTATCTTAATACTTAAATTTATATCTATTTTCAAAAGAGAGTTACCAAAATGACCAGATTGAATCGCTTGACCATGCCTTTGTTAGTTACCTTTCTTATTCAGATCCAGTCCATATTCATTCCTGCTCACGCCGTGTCTGCCAACATCTTAAATGATACTGATCATAACTTACCTACTCTATCAGAATGGGGCAAAGTTTTTGAAGCACTCTTTAGTGGGATTTCAACTCCTACTTTAGAAGAGATCCGTGATTTGTTAGAGAGATACGAAGGAAATAGAATTGGAAGTGGTCAGAATCCGCAAGGAACAATTTTTTGGGATTATCAAGTAGATTATATCCCTGGTGCCAGAGAAAATTTTGTGATGGATGCTCACCTTAATATAAAAGATTATGTTGCCGATGCAGGAAATCTTTCTGTTAGTGGGCAGATCACCCTTAAGTTGAAATGGTTTTGGAATCCGCTTATCTCCGGGCTTTGTTGGGTGGGCATGCCTCTAGTGAGAGATTTGCATCTGGTGGGCCAAATAAAAACTAATGGGGTAATAGAAAAAGATTTAAATATCAATATTGTTATCAACCGTTTCACCAGGGAAATTTCTGGTACTGTCAACGGACAAGACATTGGAAAAATACTTCCTTCGTTTTTTTCTCGTTGATGATCTATTTTTCTTACTAATATTATTATTTTAATTTTCCACCAAGTCAAAGGAGAGAACTATGTTTAGATTGAACATTTTCTTATTTGGGTTACTTGCTTTTTGTGCATCGATTTTTTCTGCATCTTCTTTTGCCGATTCTAGTATGGCCGTTATTAACGATAGAGATAACGATAGCAGCTTTCATGAGATCATGCCACTACCAATTGTCAGATGCCAACTTGATCCCGCGGTTACCAAAATTAATTTTTCGATCATAAGAAAATACTCTCAGTTTAGAGGAAAAGTGCAGATTGCTGCCACTATTCAAAATATCGGTACTATTGGTTACGTTTCGGCACCGAACCAACAGAGTATTCTTCTCTATGAGGGGGATAGATTGGTGGCGAGAAAAAAATTTCAAAACTTAAGGCCAAGAGAAATGGTCACGATCTCATACCAAAGAGATTGGAATGCCTCTAGTCCAAACGAAGGGGAATTTCCTCCAATGTATAAAGCAATGATTATTTATGATCCAGATATTCTAATGGACAACAATAAACTAAATGATGATTGCAATGCTCGTAATAACCAGTTGAGCAGAAGCGGAATGGATATTAATAGACTTTTTTAATGACGAACAAGGTGATCAAAACGGTCTAAGTTGGGGTACTTTGAGCAGTCACCCGAAGCAATCGGGTTGTTGATTATTTTAGTCCCCCCATGGGTTTTGATCCCGTTTTTTGTTGGGTTTTGTGGATTTTACAGCGTCTTCGCGATCAATAAATCTCCCGGTCGAGAATGAGTACCTAATCGATCGCTATTTTTGAACACGGAACGTGGTAATCTGATACTCTTCCAAGGTTTACTACCCAGTAAGTCGTAAGATTTAACTGATTAGAGTGTTCGAGGAAGATGTCGAAAAAAGCGAATGCTGCTCCGTAATGGAGTGGATATGGGTTTAAATTGAACCGTCCAAAAACCTTACGACTCATCATCCACATTTTGGACCTACTTTCCCTGAGAAACGAGGTCCAAAATGTGGATAATAAATATGGTTATAAAATACCACTTTTGGACGGTCCAATTTTGATGAAGATTTTTTTTGGATGGCCGCTTATGACCTATCTGTAAAATTGGCACCCAATATTCCCACGAGGGAAAAGCTAGAAGAATATCAATATATTGGATATAAAAGCTTTGAACAAGGTGAAAAAAACAGTGGAATACATTTTTGGCTTCAGGCATGGAAAACCTTTAAAGATCTTAAAGATACGGATGTAAAATTTGTTAATGAACTAGATGTTAGATATTCTAGCGCCTACTCATTTAATGAATGGTCTAATAAATTTGAGGAGGAGCTTAGAGTGATATGTCATGAGGATAAAACCTTTTTAAAAATACGGGCCAATTTTTGTTCTGATTTTGCAAAAGTATTGCCAGAATCCTTTCCCGATGTGATAGAAAAAATGTTATTTTCGGAAGCAGAATCGTATTATTTGATGGGAAAGAAAGAACTAGCTTTAAAAAAATTAAATAAAGTGATTAAGAAATTTCCCTATATTAGCAGATGGAAATTTCCAAGCGAGTTTCCGTACCCATATACCTACCAACAACAAAGTAATATCCGCAAAAATGAAGCAATCAATAAAAAATAAAGTTCTAACAGACACCAAATGGAATTTGAGTCAGGAAAACACCAGACTCAGCGGACAACTAAAGCATCTAGAGCAGCAAGGTATACGCACTCAATGAGAGGAAAATGTAAAAATTCATACAGATATCAGAGTAAAAAATTCAACAACGGGCTTTTGTGGAGGGGTTTCACAATCCACCCAAACTGGGACATATTAATCATGCGCAAGTTAATTCCTGTTGTAGATGGATAGGAATGGATTCTCGATATAAAATTGAAAAGGCCACTGTAGAAAGAATTAATGGGACTCCAGAAAATCCAAGACTGTACTTATTTTTATATATTCGTGATCATTTGAACGTCTGATTATAACTTATAATTGGCCTCCGTATAGTGGACCACAATGAGACAATGCCCTATATATTTATTTGGGTGTAACCGGTCTTCCTCACAGTTGTTTTCACTCGTTTAGGCGACTAGTTTCCACTCAATTTTCCCCATCAAATTTATATGCTTATATTGCTTTTCCTCTTGTTTTTTTCTGTTGAATTTTTGAT
>JADGBS010000116.1 GCA_015231325.1 Oligoflexia bacterium
TTTCTTTATATTCTTTATATTTATTTTTCTATTAATTTTTCTATTAATTATTTTCTAATTTCCCCGATACTGCCCGATATACTTATATTCAACATATCCAAAGGAACTTTAATAAACAAAAAGCATGGAGAAAAATATGAGTTTTATTACTAGAACTACCACTACTATCTTAAATACCTCAAAAATTTTATTGTGGATGTTGGTCTGCCTCACCACCGCTATTACCTTTGCAAGCACCCCAGCAAGCACGAACAATGCGGCCGATGACGTCTACGAACGTTTCAACTACGACTACTTAAAGAACATTAGCGATAATTGGAAATTTATAGCAACCAAAGACGGTATCCATCTTTTTGAGAAGGGCGACGGAGACGAATCACCAATGGCCTTCCGAGGAATTGGGATACTTAACGCTCCTATCTATGCTGTACTGCATGCATTAAGAGAAGTAGAAAGTTCTTACCTGTGGACCCCCAACTTGATCCAAAAAAAGATGGTAAAAGAGAACAATTACCTGGATGCCATCACCTACAATGTAAATCACCTCCCTTGGCCAGCAACTGACCGCGATAGCTTGCTACATTCCGTATTGAAGGTGGATAACTCTTTAGATAAAAAAAATAAGTTTATTAATGTTCTGACAAAATCTGTACTCCATTCAGATTATCCAGAACTCAAAGATAAGGTGAGAGGGGTCTTACATTCCTCCAACTTTATTCTCCGACAACTTGGGCCAAACACCACTTACGTAGACCTAGATGCGCATTTCGACCCACGGGGACTAATTCCTAAGTGGTTGGTTAATTATGTACAACGAGATTGGCCTTACAAATTTCTCAAAGGGTTAGAAAAACGGGCACTGGAAAATCCAATACCATCTCCTCATCCTGAATTTGTAAGAACGGTGAACGAAACTAATCAACATCAACAAGATCTGATTTCCAATACAGCATCAACCGCATCAACTACATCAACCACATCAAAAAATTAATAGTACATCAGGCCGTTAATATTATGTTGATATTCGCATAAATTCTAAACTACTATTGAATGTATTGAACTACTTTAACGAAAAATTTTATAGAAAATTTAACGGGATTATGAGTAATGTCAATACAAGAGTATTTTAGTGCAGCTAAAATTTCCAAAATCTTTTCTTGTGATCTAACCGAAGAATTCCTGCTTGCCGCGGAAAAAGAGTACGCTTTTCCTCCTAGCCAACGCTACAAATCTGGCGCTACCTTCGCTCGAGGTTGGCCCATCGCCGCCCTCCCTTATATCGGTGAAAAATGGGGTTTTTTGGGCAAATTTCCTCACTCTTTAGTGGTCTCAATTTTTACAACAAAGGGAGGGGTATTAAAAACCACTCTCACCCAAAATTTAGCGAGAGTCGCCGCTCTGCATGGCATAAAGACCTTGGTAATTGGGCTCGATATGCAAGGAGACATCACTACCACCCTTGGTCACAACCAAGAGCTGGAAGAGATCGATGATATCCAGCAAATTATGGCCAAAATAAATGAAACCAAGGGGCTTGCTGACATCTTCAATCACACCTGCAGTTTAGGTGAAATTGTCTATCCTACAAAAATTCCTACACTTTTTTATATCCCAGAAACCCCGGAACTTGCTTCGCTCAATGAGACGTTAAGCAATATTAATCGCAGAGAATATTGGTTACAAGAAAAGATAATTACTCCCCTACGCGAAGAATTTGACCTCATAATTATGGACTGTTCTCCCAACTGGAATCGCTTAATAACCAATGCGTTGGTGTCGAGCGACATCTTGCTATCACCCTTGGAGTGCAAAATTAATAACTTCCGCAACTTTCGCGTTTTTCGTCACTTCATAAACGAATTCCGTAGAGAGATGCGACTGAATTTTGGAAATATTTTTATTCCTACACGCTACGCCCACGGTAAAAAATTAAGCATGGAAATCAAAGAGTGGTATACCCAAAATGTTCAAGGGTGTACTGAAAATGGAATTCGTGAGGGAGTGATGGGGGAAGAAGCTCAGGCACTAAAAATCTCGCTTATTGAATATGCACCCAATAAAGATTTAGCGCTTGAAATTAAAAATTTGTTAATCGATGTGCAACAAAGAATTCTTTCACACTTGGCGTCGCTTTCTGCAGACAGTGCCGAAGAAAATGTCCCTGATAATTTCAGTGCAGTAGAAAATTCTGTATTAACCACGTTGGGGGTATCTGAATGTCAATCAGAATGTCGATCAGATAGAACAACAGACAACCACAACCAAAATTCTCCACTATGGCACTAAAATTAAAGGATCTCCGTCATATAAAAAATAAGGATGACGTGGCAGAAGATGAGGATAGCAAACAGGCGACGCTTCTACCACCGCCACCGCGACCAGCGCCGCAGACGCTGCTGCCTCGCCCCTGGAATTCACCTCAGCGCTCCAACTCTCCAGGATACAGTACGCAGGCACACAAAGCAGCGCTTTGGGCGCAATCTGCACAATCCCAAGAAAACGACGAGATCGACAACCAGATTAATAACAACGCTGATAATGAGATGCGCCGACTATCCCTCCTTCCATCCTCTAACAATGGAGAATCATGTCCATATCTATCGCCTCGTCCTAGCGGTTTACTGAAATTTATTTTTCGTCTACTGCTAAATCTGCTATAAGGAATCTTCATGTAAGTGAGAAGCGACATACATACGAATTTTCTATCAAGTGATGCAAAAAACGCACATTGTGAGAAATATTTACCATAAGCGCTCCCTCTCAAACAATTTTTTCTTAATTTTATTAAATTTAAGAAGTCCTCTAAAAAAAAATGTGTAGAATGCTTGTGACTGTTTATCCAACACATGACATATGACACTCATCACTTGCAAAGGGGTTGACGATGAAGAAAACTAGATTTATCCGATTTATGAGAAGAACTACCACGCCCACGCTTGTAGCATTATCTCTGATAGGTATTGCTCCAACTCCCGCGTACAGTGGCCTGGAAACGACAGGGGCAATCGCTATTGTTGCTGGTATCTCCGCTGCCATTGGTGGTTCGTTATTAACCGGTTGCAATTACGCCAACAACTATCGCCCTGGTCGCAATGAAATGGACATGGTCACCCAAGCATCTGAATCTTCAGTCACTCCCATCACATTGACCACTAATGTTACAGACACTACCAGCGGTAAGGCCAGAAGACGCAAAGAAAACACCCTCGTAAAAAAATTGGCCGCAGCGCAAATAATGGCCGGAGATGGTAATGTTATCGTTGTGCAGGTGGTCGCCCCGATGCAGAGCAAACGTCCGAAAGTTCGACCCATTAATCAGTAACTTCAATACTCTTGATAGACAATTCTGGGGGGAATGAGGTTGATTGGACCTCGATAAACTCCAATCGTGTCTGCTTCCAAGGCCAAAAATCCTCTTTTTGTTGGGAATATTTTTCTCACATCCACACAACAGCAAGAAGGATAAAATCATCAAGGGCAGAATATTGGTGACAAAAAGCTTTTTTTTCATTGCGCCCCCCATACACTAACTTTTATGTTATTACGGTCATTAAATGATTTTAACACCTGTGCAAATTATTTAATAGATGTCGCTTATAAGAATAAACTGTCCTATACTTGACTGTGAAAATCGCATATAAATAGTGTATCAACCGATAAGGCGTATTTATGCATGAAGCTGCGTGGGCACAAGAAATTATGGCCGTAGTGAAAGAGACGATGGAAAAAGACCCTTCGCTCAAAGGGGGTAAATGAGGTAAAGAAATATAAGAAACATAAAAAGCATAAGAAACACAAAAAGTTTGAGAAAAAAAAGAAATATAAGAAATATAAAAAACATAAGAAAAAACATACGCAATATGCCCAACCAAAAAAGGAAAAAATTAAGGAAAAAATTGAGGAAAAAATTAAAGAAAAAAATAACGCGGCAATAACACCACCAACGGTTGGGCCAAAGGAAACAACACCCCCTTTACCTTCAGAAACAAAAACAGTTTCAGAAACATTTACTAAATTGGCGTTGGCCAATTTTCATCTTGGCCTAACAACTGTAATAAGTAGCAGTAGTGTGGAGATGGGGGGTAAGCTTGCTTATGTGCCTACCTGGCGTATATCCGAATTACCGTTATACCTATGTGGAAAACTAGGAATACACTCGACAAAGTCGATAAACAAGGGCCAGATAATGGTGTATGATGCCCAGCTATTACTACGTCGCGCAAATATCGCAGATCAATTTCATTTGGAATTGGGAGGAGGAAAAGAGTTTCTCCCAAGCATTGATAAGAATTTCATGATCTATACATTAGGAGTCGGTTGGTGGAAATACTTTTACAGTAGCAGATATTTCGCTTTGGAATACTTATTTTTAAATCTTAGCTACGTAAATGCACCCACCACTATTTATGAAATTCGGTTAGGACCAAATATTCGTTTTTAATAAACAATAAACAGAAAGGTTATAAGGCAGAACTACGGACATACATGGTAACTCCCGTAATGACTCCTCCATTGAACGTACATTGACCAGCAATGTTGCCGCTGCCCTGATAATGCCCAATATTTGGAGTGTAAACACAGGCCTCATTGGATTCACATAGAGCATCATCGTCTCCTATGCCATCGTCCATTATTTCATAAGCATTAAGCAGGTATTGATTGTTGCAGGTTTCACCACTTTCACAAATACCATTAGCATTACCGGCGGAACCCTCAATCCCGTTGCGACCACTAGCGTAAGTAAAATTCATAGTATCTGTAGCGATTACTGATGGGTCATTACCATTAACCTCAGAACCGCAGAGTCCATCGATGGCATAGGTGTCGCCCGCACGGTTAAGTAAGGTAGTGTCTGAACTACTAAGACTCCAATCCCAGATGTGTCCAGGAATAGCAGGGGACGACTGCCAGGTACTCAAAATACTGCCACTAGGAAAATTGACGCCAATTGGAGACATTGCCCAATAACGGTAAAAGTTGTCGAAATTATACCAGTCAACAAGCGTCGGATCAGCGGGATAATTTGCCATAGAGGACAGTCCCTGGTGTGTATCGTCATCGATAATTTTGCCAATGAAGGAGTTTGCCAGGGTGGCCGCCGGTACTAGTGTGGCATCCGACCCCCCCCCATTAGCACAGGTTTGATTGACTAAACCATAAGTTGGGCCAAGCGAACCACAATCTTTGGTGTTGGCAATATTGGAAGGATCTTGTTCAAGTAGTAAAAGTCCACTGAATTTATTGGGTGTAGCGCTTAGGGAAATATTGTAGTACACGCCGCCTAGGCCTGTCGCATTTCCATATTGAGATGCCAGGTGAGAGACAGTATTATTACTGCTGTTGTTTAAGATATACAGACCGTGGTAATAGCTATTAGCGACGATCAGGTTATGCAAAGTGTTTCTGCTAGCACTGCTCGCCAATCTAACGCCATCGGATCTGTTGTTGGCAAAAAGCGAGTTGCTGGCAACAATTTCTGTAGAATTATTAATATAAAG
This sequence comes from Oligoflexia bacterium, assembly GCA_015231325.1. Classification (GTDB taxonomy): domain Bacteria; phylum Bdellovibrionota; class Bacteriovoracia; order Bacteriovoracales; family Bacteriovoracaceae; genus JADGAN01. The sequence continues at coordinate 5,499 of JADGBS010000116.1, forward strand.
TCCATAAGAGGCATTGTTGTTGGAGACGGCGCGCAAGAGAGCGTCCTTGGAGGTATCCTGAAAATATATGCCCGCACCGCCATTATTTGTGACTAAAACGTCTGTTAGGAAGCCGCTAGTGTTAGTGTAAATATAAATCCCATGCGAGGTGTTAAATTGTGATTTAGAGTTTCTGATAATGTTTTGTCCTACCGCTGCATATAAGTAGATCCCAACCCCACCGTTGTGGTGTGAATTAATATTGTAGAATAGGTTATTTCCTCCGGCGTTGAAGCTTATTCCCCCTGTCGTATTTTTGTAGGCGTGGATATCATGAACACTACTATTCGATGCATTCCAAGTATACAGCGCCAAACCAGTATTGTCATGGATGCTAAAATTACTAACAGTGTTGCCAGTGGAGCCAGATAACATAGAAAAGCCGTTGCCAGTATTATTGGCAATGGTAAAGTTATTAAACAAACATCTAGAAACATAGGTAGAGTGGCCAGCAGTCACCGCATTGCTTATACTGATGTTTTGATACCTACAGCTTTGTAAGGTAATTGCATGACCGCTGCTTTTGATTCCATATTTACCCCCCACCAATGTGGCATTGTGGAGCGTATGAAAATAACCAATCGAGGAGTATATGTATTCCGGTTTATTTGCTCCATTACCATCAAAAATCCCTTCCACCCAAGTATAGTTATTGAAACTAGTTGTGATGAAACAGACGACGTCGGGGCTGGCCAGAAAGAGGTGCCAACTGTTGCAATTGGCAACAGTTCCCCCGTCATGACTCAAAGTAACTCCCTTCTTTACCACTAGACCGGTGGTCGAGAGCAGGTAGTAATAGTTGACACTTCTAGCACTTGAAACCACATAAATTGTTTCGGCCGTACTTAACGTACCTCCACCAGTCGGGGCCTCGGTCAAAGCGTTGGTAAAAAGCGAACGTGCAACACTATATCCGATTTTGCTACCACTTAAAGCGACACTTACATTATTCCAGGTCAACGTAGTTGGAGCAGCATTGTAATTTATCAGATCACTAATACCCATGCCACTTTTAAATCCTCTCGTAGTGAAGATGGCGGTACCGCCACTGACGCTACAACCCCATTCGAATACGTTTGCACTATCAACCATTGTCAATCCATCACAACTACTGACTCCTGTAATCTCAACTTTGAAATATTCTCCGGAGTTAAGACATTCGTTATAGTTAAGACTACCAGTGGCAGAACAGGCAACCAGCGGGGTGGATGTTTTAACATAGTAGTTCCAAGTTGCTTGGGTACCACCGACCGTCTTTGGATAAAGCGGAACAATGGTCAGCGGGTTTATGGTGATGCTACTAGCAGAAGTACTGGTGGTATTCACGTTACCGAGGATATCGGTGAAGGCGCCAGACCTAATACTCAGTCCAACTGTACCAAGAGCGCTAGGATTTACAGTGATAGTATAAGTGGTCCCACTACCAGCAAAACTCGCCAGGCCAGCGTTGGTGAGAGTTAGGTCTGCGCTGTCAAACCCTATAGGAACCTCATCAAAGGTGACAGTGTAGGTAATCGGTCCCAAGAGCGTGGAACTAACACTAGATGTAGTGATTATCGGTAGCGGTGGGTTTGTCTCATATGTAAACAAAGCGGTGGTACTAGAGGTGTTGGCGTTACCAAGAAAGTCAGTGAAGGCATCTGATCTTATAGTTATACCAATCGAACCTGTAGTACTGGGGTTTGCTGTGATTGTGTAAACTTTACCACTACCACTAAAGCTCATCAGAGTAGCGTTGGTAAATGTTACATCCGCGCTACTAAAACCGATGGGGTCCTCATCGAAATTGACAGTGTACACAACCGGTCCAAGGGCGTCAGAATTGCCGGAAACAGAAATTATCGGTACTGGTGCATTTGGGTCATAGTATAAAGAAGTAGTGGTCAACTGGTTGTAGATTCCCTTCGAATTTTTGACTCGATTGGTGAGTAAAACAATAGTAATTTCCCCAGCATCGAGAGCGGTAACAGTGGCAGTGTAACTGGCACCCTGGCCACTAAGTCGACTGATATCACCGTTAGTAATGGAAAAGTCGTCCAACGAAAGTCCGGTGACCTCTTCATTAAAGTTAATTAATAAAGTGGCCGTTCTAGCATTAGTAGCAGTCCCATCGGGGATAACTAGTGTAACCAATGGAGCAGTCCCTGTTAGGTGGGCAACGTTCGGGAGTACAAAGGCGGTGGTATACGTTACTTCTCGAACAGGTACGGAAGTGTCCAAGGTTCCATTACTCGCTTTTCGACCAACTACATAGGAAATCACTTGTGGACCAATTTGATCTTCGCTAGGGGAATAAATAAATTGTGCCTGAGTAGAGACAATTACCCCATTGATTTTCCATGCCACGTAGATGCTTCCATAGTTAGGATCAAAATGGCGAACATCTACAGAAAAAATATTATCTTGATTAGCATAAACAGTTCCTGGGTCAGTGACAAGACTTACACGCGGAGGTTCTATGCGGAGGGTACTGACGTCTTTATTGTTGCAAATTTGTTTAAAGTAGGATTGCAATTTTTGATCGTTTTCCAAATCGGCCACCAGCGCAGCGCTAGCGGAGCTAGCAGAGCTAGCGGAGCTAGCTGTGACATTGGTAGATTTTTCGGAAACATCGCGCATAATGGTGTTGATGATGCTGCGCTTGAGCGAACAGTTTCCTGATACTAAGTTAGAAATCACGGTGGAACTGTTATTGACTTTGATTACCTCGCCAATACGATCAACCAGCGCCTCGTTACCATCCGCATTATCCGCTTTGATCAAATATTTAATTGACTCATTTTGAATCAAAAGTTGTGCCTGGGCATCAGTAAGAATAAATTCAAAACTACCATCGCTCTTTGACGTGGTGGTTTGAATAGGGTTAGCGCTACGAACCCCGTTCTCATCCAACTCATGGAGATAAACTATGGTTATGTCTTTAGCGGTAATGCTAGTGGTCATGGTATTGCTTTTGCTCTTTAGAGTACTCGTGACAGCAGATACGGGAATAATCCCTCTTATGATATTAATGCTCGCTGCAGGAATGGCATTGATTGATACCTCGCCAAAACGATCCTCTATCCCACCTATTTTCACAGTACATCCGGTAACAAACGTCGTTACCATTCCCAGAATGATCACTGGCATGAGCATAAATATAAATTGTCTAATAATAGTAACAGCAACAGACATAGAATAAAAAATATTTATACGATCCATGCAAATTTGGTAATAATTTTTGCCAGATGACCACATCCCCCCCTCCTCTGATGTACAAGCTCACATGCACGAGTACAATAACTATCGAGGATAATAACACAGATGTAGAATGTTTATGTCTACTGGCAACTTCCTGTGCCTTTTCAAAAAAGTAAGTTGCAAAAATCACCAGATACTATTACCATTCCATTATCATGTTTTAATAAAATTAATATTCACAAACCATACAAGAAAACAGAGGAACAGATATGAAACAAATTTTAGTGTTTTTATTTATTCTATTCCCATTACTGGCAAAGGATGCAGCAGCAGCGGCGGCAGCGCCTTCCCCAGCGCTAGCAAGCGATACGGCCGCTACAGATGTTGCGCCGATCAATTATTCAATAAATTTGATGTGGGTTGGTAAAAATCTAAACAGAAAGCAGATGTATATTTATCCTGCACGTAATGGTAGTAAAAAGGATCTGAACGTTAAATTTCTTAAACATATCTTCGAGTGGGCGAAGGTCACTAGACGTGATGGCATTGTGTACCTTTGGTACGATAGTGAAATGACTACCGCGAAGGCCGTAGAAAACACCCAGTCTTTGATCAATAAAATCAAATCCAAACATCCAGATTGGGCCGACATCGTTTTTAAGGACGTTAGGTCATTACCTGAAGTAGTGAAAAACATAGACGTTTTTTCAGAAAATGTGCCAGTGTTTTTTCGGATAGATCTTCTCCGCGCAATTGCGGCATATCGTGTTTTAACTTCGGGAGAAAGTCAGTATTTCGTCCATGCGGACCTAGATGTGCGACCACTCTCCAAGAGAGAACTGTTTGATCAAGAGACAAGGGAAGAGCTTATCAATTTTGGAATTGTTATGGCAGACGGAAAACCTTTGGAATTTGAAAATAGTTTTCAAATAATCGGCAACGGAAAACCTAACCTATTATTGGCCATGAAAAAAGGAATAATTGATATCAACATTGGCAGGGCCCAACACATATTAGGTGGGGGGCGTTGGATAGATGTAGATAAAGAAGAGGATGAAAAAGATAATACCCCTGGAGATACACACCCACTTGAACAAGTGGTTTACGACAGTTATCGCTCGATGTTTTGTTATTTCTATCTTCTAGAAAATTGGGGGCAGTTCCAGTTCCGTGATCCTACAGGTATACGCAATTTATCAAACTTCTTTGGGATTGATAGAATAAATCCTCTAATTAACTTTTTTAGGCCTTTAAATCAACGCATCGAACATGAACTTGAATTCAGTCACTATGACGGAGCAAAACGCAACCCGAGCGAATTAGAAATAAAAATTCCTAAGAAAGTAGTAGAAATCCCTCCGTCTCACTTCAGTCACATTGATACGAATATTTTGGTAAAAAATGATCCTAACAAAATCACTCTCAAAAATTTTTCCAAAAAATTAAATGAGGCCCTGAACGCAACGGCAGCTGCTGCGGCCAAGAGAGAATTTGAATTTGACAACACCTTTCTCTATCTGGCAGTGAGGAATAATTATATTCAGGATACAGTGCGCATCTTCAATACCCTTTCGGCCGAACAGTTAGTAAGGGCGTTGACGACCGTATCCCCCCAATACAATCACGTACAGGCAACCCCTTTAAATGCAATTATGGAAAAAAACAGGAGCGAATTGCTCGCAGCGCTGGTCAGCATAATTCGATACAAATTCTCTGATAATCGCGAATTAATGGATTTGTTTCAACTTCAATAAAACTTTATGGTTTATGACTTTATGACTTTATGACTTTATGACTCTTGCATAAAAGGGTATTTAAAATCCTCAACAGCAACAAAGTTTTCTTTGATACTGCGCACGCTCGCCCAACGCAGCAGATTTAAGTAACTGCCTGCCTTATCGTTCGTCCCGCTAGCGCGTGCCCCTCCAAACGGTTGCTGTCCCACCACCGCCCCAGTAGGCTTGTCGTTGATATAAAAATTGCCCGCGGCATTCTGCAGCATGCGCGTCAACATATTAATCACCTGGCGATCCTGTGCAAAAACTGCGCCAGTGAGCGCATATGGGCCAGTTTCATCAACTAAGCGCAATACCTGCGCCAATTGATCTGGGCCATTGTCGTCGTATACATACACACATAACACTGGACCAAAGATTTCTTCTTGCATCAACTTAAATTGAGGATTGGTGGTTTCCACAATAGTTGGTTGAATAAAATAACCTTCATTGCAATCGTACTCTCCACCAAATACAATTTTGGCATCTGTGGATTTTTTGGCATATTCAATATAACCAACAATATTGTCGTAGGAGCTCTTGTCAATCACCGCCCCCATAAAGTTTCTAAAATCGGAGATATCACCCAACTTAATCTCTGCAATCATTGCGGCCAGGCGTTCTTTCAAAGTGGCCCAGAGCGACCTAGGAATATACGCACGACTCGCCGCCGAACACTTCTGTCCCTGATATTCAAATGCT
>JADGBS010000117.1 GCA_015231325.1 Oligoflexia bacterium
AGAAAGGGAATTATATGAAGAATAAAAAATTTATATATTCGGAACCAGGGTATGACAAAATTTAGTTTGACAAAAAATCAGTGAAAGCGTCCCAAAAAAAAATCAATCTAAATACTCCTACGAGCGTGTCCCTTCCACCAGAAACTGTATATGAACTAAAGTATATTTCTAACCACAAATGTATTCCATATCAAGTCCTCATTAGATGTTTTATGATTGAAGGATTGAAACGTCTAAAAAAATTTTCGTAATACTGTGACTTCTATAGCAGACGTTGCAAATAGGATGAATAATTTAGCAGCAGCATAGGCCGACCGCAAAATGAAATCGAAAAATGGAGTAAAAAATGAGCGAGATGATGGAGTCCACTGTAGTTTACTGCTATTGGTCAACTGCTAACTGAATTTTTTCCAATCCACTTCACTCGACTAAACTATTACAAAAGATCTAATTCTCATATATAATCCTCCGCGTAATCCTTCTCGTAATCCTCCGCGTAATTTTCTGCGTAATCCGCCGCGGTATATCTCAAGACAAAGGGAGAAGATGTATGAAAGCTTTTATTCCAGTGGCAGCGCCTACATTGAAGGGTAATGAATTAAAATATGTAGTAGAATGTCTTAGTTCTAACTGGATCTCTTCACAAGGAAAATTTGTAACGGACTTTGAAGAAAGTTTTGCCAATTTTATTGGCATTAAACATGCTGTTTCGGTGGCCAATGGAACTGTTGCACTTAGTCTGGCATTGAAGACTCTTGGTATAGGGCCGGGCGATGAAGTGATAGTCCCCGATTTCACTTTTGCGGCAACAATTAATGCAGTGTTTCATGTTGGTGCTACTCCAGTGATTGTAGATATTCAAAGGGATTCTTGGTGTATCGATCCGCTTTGTGTAGAAAAAGTAATAAGCAAAAAAACTAAGGCCATCATACCTGTACACATTTTTGGACAAGTGGTGGAGATGAGTAGCATTATGGATTTGGCGAAACAACACCATCTGTATATAGTTGAGGATTGTGCGGAGGCGTTGGGTGCAACCTGGGAGGGCAATTCTGTAGGTGCTTTTAGTGATATTGCTTGTTTTTCTTTTTTTAGCAATAAAATCATCACTACCGGGGAAGGAGGAATGTGTGTCACTAAATCGGATCAATTAAATGATCGTCTGAGAGTGTTACGAGATCATGGTATGTCCAAAGAAAGAAAATATTGGCATGATGAGGTTGGCTTTAATTATCGTATGACTAATTTACAAGCGGCCATAGGATTAGCGCAGATGGAACAGTTGGATTTTTTTTTGAAGGAACGTGAAGGTATTGATGAATTTTATGATCATGGATTTAAGAACGTTCCAGAATTTAGATCTCAGCTAAAGCTTAGTAGACGGAGATCTACACTATGGTTGAAGACTTATCTGTTAGATAGTAGGTACAGTGTTTCTCTGATGATACATAAAGCAAAAGATAAAAATATAGATATTCGTGCGTTTTTTTATCCACTGAGCGACATGTCTATCTTTAAAGCATATGCACCATACTTTACTGCCATAACACACGAAATTTCAGCTAGTGGTTTTTGTGTTCCGACGTCATTGTCGTTTAGTAGGGATGATTATCAGCGAGTAATACAGGTTTTGAAGGAGGTGATGGAAAGTATGCGGATGGACTATTTCTGGAATCACGATCTTTCTTTACCACAAGGGCTACCTCCGAATGTGTAATATCTATATATCTACAGGAACCTTCTCTGAACCTACATTGGAGACAGTGGAAAGACTGGCGCTAGGTGGATTTAGGAATATTGAATTATCTGGTGGGGGCAGCGGAAAGGAACTGGATTCCTTTATCAATACGCTATTAGAAATGCAGCAAAAATATGCACTGAATTTTATCTGTCACAACTATTTTTATTCGCATCCTCAAAAATTGGTGTTGAATTTGGCCTCTGGGAATGATCATATTTATCAGGAGAGCGTTAAGTATTACCAAAAAGCGATAGAGTTATGCGATATTTTGCGCTCACCAAAATATGCGTTACATGCTGGTCTTTTTATCGATTCGTTTCCAGGAAAACCGCACGAGCGGGTCAGCTCTATTAATCAGTTTGTTAGCGAGGTTCGGAGGATTATCTCTGTATCCAGCGGCAGCGGCGGCGCTGGCCGCAGCCGCGCTCGCATACCGGATTGTAAATTTTACGTTGAGAATAATGAATTGCCCTCCGAATTTCACCGAGCGTTTGAACAGGCCTATGGTGGAGGGCCTTCAATGATGTTGACTAATTTTCATGAATATTTAGAGTTGCGGAAAATACTTGATTTTAATTTACTCTTGGATGTTGGGCATCTGCATGTTAGTACAACGGCATTGGATTTAGATTTTGAAGAGGAGCTAAACAATTTTTGGAATTTGACAGATTATATGCATATTAGCAATAATGATGGTAATACTGACCAACATTTGCCACTTGATCCTAATTCAAAAATATATTCCATTTTAAAAAATTTTGGAGGTCTTAAAAATAGAACTGTTACGCTAGAATATAAAACGGATCTTAATGACTTATTATGCCATTATGAAAATATTAAAAAGTTATTTTAATTGAGAAAATAAAAATTGGTATTTGCCAAATTCTTGAAGCAGATCATAGTTGTTGTTGACTGCTTTTAGATATAATAATTTTTTGATCAAATCTTGAGCTACAGTTGGGTCTAATTCTGAACATAAGCTTAATTTTTTTCTACCTATGCTTAAAAGCAGTTCCTCAGTGGTGATATCAACGTTTTTTTCACAATAGTGTTTATATGTTTCCTTTAGTAACGTTTTAAGTTCTGCTACACTGGGAATGGTTACATGTATGTTTTTTTTTGTTTTGATGGTGTTGTTGATGCCTCTTCCCCATGCTTCAGCAAGTAACACCGCACGTAATCCATTTATCACTCCCTTTAGTTCTGATGCCTTTAGAATTCTAGTTACTATCTTTACTTTGTTGGCCTGTGTTATTTGGTTTTTTGTAGCATTTTTTGTAGCATTTATATTTTTTTTCAATACACCAAGTACTTCTCCTGCGACAGAGCTGATAATGGGTGTTGCAAAACTAGTTCCGCTGCCGAGGATCAGTTTGTTTTTTTCGCAGATGATGTTGTCGAAATTATTGGTGGTATTAGCGATCGTGGCCACTAGCGTTCCAGGTGCAATTACTTCTCCAATAGAAGAAAACGGTGCTATTTTTGCTCCAGGACGTCCAGCGGTAACTCGAAGTAGTGAATCATCCAAATCATTTGTAGAATATAGTTCTCTATAGGCATCGTTCCCTTCAGCAGCGACAATCAAGCATCCTCTTTCAAGCATTTCATGTATAAATTTTTTTGCCACTACCTCCTGTCGCAAACGTCCATGCTCGTCTTCCTCTGAGTTGAAACTGAGGTTGATTATCTCATTGCCATCGTTACAAGCTTGTTTAATTGCCGCCAATATTGATTCCATGGTGGTGACAGATTGATTTCCTGTTTTGGTTACGCGATAAACTGAGATGTTTACATCAGGGGCGATACCGATGTTATCTGTCCCCCCAATTAGACCAGCAACCATTGTGCCATGACCATTTTCATCTTGATCGGCACTACCGCAACCGGTATTACTTTGTTGTGCTGTGATTTTCGGGGAGTCAAATCTGCTTTCGGCAAGAGAAAAATCGAATCCGGTGTCAATAACTGCAACACTTGTGTGTCCGGTAGGAATGTGCATTCTTTTTAATTCTGCCTGCATTAAATCAGCATCTACCGCCAATTGTGCCCAATATTTACTTCGGGTATTGTGGACCGGACATTTTTCAAAAGGATAAAAAACGGGAGTGGCGATTTTCCGGTCACGTATAAATATTCGTGTTGGTTGAAGTGATATAGTGTTTACTTTTCTCTGTTGTTGACTACTTTGCTGTTTGCGGGCCATGCTTAGGGATTTGACTTCATTACCATTACTACTTTTCCCGCATCCATAAAGAAGATAACACTGGATGATGCACAGACTTAAGAAAAAAATTGGAGAATTTGGGGAATTTGGGGAATAAAGTAGCGCAAGTAATTTTTTCATCGCAACTCGAGTTGTGGTTTATAGATCTAGCATCTTTTGGTTGAGATAATTTGCCGCTCCTTTTCGCAGCAACGGGAAATCACTATTGAACTTTCCTCCTAACCCTTGGAACAGAGTGTTTATATTTGTCAACGTTTGGTCCGCATTATTCTTAGTGGGATGTTTTCTCCATTCATCTATATAGCGATCACGTAACCATTTGGCGATCTCAGCTTGTGAAATATCTGCCAAGGATTTTTTGTACCACTTTTCTTCCTCCGTAGTAAACGAGAGGATAAATTGTCGCTGGTTTTCTATTGGTGAATGAAATGCCGACTCCAGCTTTTCTATGAGAGGAGTATTATGCCCTTGTAGATTTGAGATAAAGTGATTTGCCTCGATAGGAAAAAATAAAGGGATTGTTGATCCGCTAGAAGTACCAGCGTTCAATTCAAGGATTGCCCATCGTCCATCCTCTAATTTTGCTACATTTGCTCCGCCTGAAAGTAGATTAAACTCCGCAGGGGCCTTAGAGAAAAAAATTTGGATTACTCTTATTGCTTCTTCTTCATCTTCTCTGCTATATTCATGACTAAATATTCCGCGAGCATTAACTGGTTCCCCATCAATATAGTCGACACGAACTTCGCGGTCAAAACCGAGTTCGCTTTGAGCAATCTGTGTATGTTCCTGAAAAAGAAAATTTGGTGTTTGATTTATTTTTTGTTCATTGTTATCAACTTCCACAAACAATAGTCTATTGATAAACTTCGAACCATTCTCGTGACTAACAGCATTGATTAATTTTTGAAATTTTGGATCGGATATGCCTAGAGTGATTTTGCTATTTCCTTGTCGTGCTACCGTATCTTTTTGTACATGTTTCAGAACATTGATTAGGCGATTGCTGTATTGATTAACGATACTATCGATATCATAACTAAAGGTAGTGATTTTAGTCATTAATTCATCTGTAATTGCGCCGCCTGTTGATTCTCCATAATTTTTAACAAATGCACCAGTTGGATAGTATAGTTGAACTGACGTGAAAATGTCAGTGATTAAAGTTTTTAAATCTTTCTTAAATTGATGAATATTTGTGGTACAAAATGCGCGCCACGTTGCCCTGTTTTTTAGGAGATCATCTAATTTTTGGGCCATACGCAGTCGTTCATTTTCTATTGATAAATCGATAGTACCATTTTGCAACAGTTCCGAATACGTAATGGCCGATGGCATTATTTGGGGCCAGATTGCTTCCACCACTTTGTACTCAATAACTCGATCAGTCAATAATCTGGACAGGGTTCCGTAACCTAAATGGGGATTTATCTCTCCTCTAAAACGATTTAATCCCCCAACTTCGCCACTTGTTTCAGTACTATGTAATGCCACTCCTTCAATCCTTTCTATTCTCTTTTGGTGAGAGTATTCATTCCAGCATATTACTTTTGTTCCATACATATGCTCTAGTTCTTCATGAGTCATCTGGTAGTGGTCACAGTTTACAACCATGGTAAGTCCATTTTGTGCAATTGAATCTCTGAGTACCTGAATTCCGTGTAGACGCAGGCGAACTTGCATATCTTTGATATGTTTCCATTTTTTTTGCTGGGTAGTGTTTGTATTGGTAGCATCTATAATAATTTCACGCAAGGTCTTCTGCCTGTCAGGACTAGGAGACGAATAGCGAGCAACGTGATATGGTGAATTAGAACGATCTGATTCACCAGAAAAATATCGTGCCGCCTCTTTAGAGAAAAGTAAAGGTCGATCGCTGCTGACACTCTGAATTGCTGGCGACGATGAACGATCTGATGGTGGCAATGGGGATTGGGAGGTACGCGGTGTGACAATGCTTGATGCCGCAATTGCTGGTGCAGAAGCAGCACGAGGACGATTTCTTTTGGTTGTTACGGTTACGGAAGATGCGTTGCTGCTGTGACCACCAAAGGGAAAATTGCCGCTTTCCTCATCGTAGACACTTAAATTTAGGATCGTTGAATGAAGATTATCTTCGAATTTTTTGCGCATTTCCCACATTTGAAGAGGTGTCCCATCCCCATAAATTGATGCATACATTGCCCGATCTCGTACTCTGGGGTCAGTAGCAATTTCTTTTAGAGAAAGTTGATTGTTGTCTTCATATTTAAACAAAATAATGAAGGGAGCATAGCGATCCATTAGTTCAACTTCTTGAAACATATTTGCAGGAAAAGAAAAAATATGCGGAGTTACCAGTTTTTGCCCTACATCAATAGAAGCATCAGTATTTAACAGATATTTTAGATAACGTTCTTTAAATTTCACGAGGGGTTCTAAATCTTCTGCAAAATTAAGTTTTGCGTAATCACTTACAGAATGTGCTTCTTCTTCTGCATGAAATTTCTGTAGGGCATCAAGTAGCTTAGAGACAAAATTTTCATAAATAGATTTATGGATAGCAAAGAATTTAGGGGCAATGCAATCCTGAAAATTATTAATACGAACAGCATCGATTATTCCATTCACTGCATTATTTATTTGTTTGGTAGCATACTGGGTAATTATTACTGGGTTTAAACCTGAGCCAAATTTTAGAAAAATTTGTTTGAATGCACCAAGCTGATGTTTTAACTTATTCAAATGGGAGCGGATTTGTTCTTGAATAGTAGCAGCGGTATTGGGATTTCCAATGAAAATCACGGCCTCTGCTGGAGCAGTGGCAAAAGCATTTCCGTGATGATTCAATCCGAGTACATATTTTTTTAAAAAGTTGTCATATTGAACATCTGTGTTTTCCGTTAGCATGTGAATATTACTCAAGTCATAATTATTGGTAAGTTCTGTACTGGCAAGCTCTACAATTTTGGCAAATAGTTCTACATATATTTGACGGCTACCTTGAGGGGTTCTAAACCAAAGGTTTTTAGTAACAGATCCTGGGATGATAGCGTGCATGATGATAGTGTAGAGAGGGATATTTCGTGAACCGTAAACAGCGATATTACGTATCCCGTTGATTGCATTTAGATAACTCCATTCATGTAGTCTAACTCCTCTAAGAGTATTTATTGTCTGATTAATTTCATATACTGCACCGTGATAATTATCTAATTTGGTTAAAATACGAATGAATTCATTCTGGTGCTTTTCTATTGCTGTCGCCAATTCCGAGAAAAAGGAGGTGTCTTCGATATCACTAAGTTTTATTTTTTGTTGTAACGGTGAAATTGGTGGAAAATACGGTGATTCTAGTTCCTGCAAAAAAGGATTAGATGCAACGCGTTGGATTGGCTGTGGAGGTAGGGCCACTGTTGTTGCTGTAGTTGTGAGCATTTTTTTTTGTTGATTTTTTCCAGACTTAGTGGCCGTTTTCTGGGACGTCTTCAATCCGCGCAGGAGATCAAAGTCGCTGACAATTTTTTGATAGGTTGGAATAGGACAAATGACGGAATCAGAATTAGATCTGATGTCCGATATGTTGTCCAGTGAGCTGTTTAGGTTTCTGAGTAGATGAAAGGCCATAGAAATGGTGATTACTCTAATTAGTTGTGTGTTATTTAGGTCAGCAGAACATTGTTGATTATTAACAAGATCAGTTCGTAATTGATCCAATATTGAAAAATCTTCGTTGTTACTATTACGAGCGATAGCTGCGATGCCGTCGAGGAAGGTCAACGTCTGCTGGAAATCACGTAGCTGTGATTCACTTAATTGTGCTGCATTATTATCAAAATATTCATGATACTTTTCTAGTAATTCTGGAAATATTCTCTCATTTGCGTGCAGAGTGGGTAAGCAGAGAGAAGAAAAATTGAAACTGATGAATACCAAAAACGTCGACATCATAATAATATTCGTAATTAATTTTTTCACACTGCAGACCTTTATTATTCTTAGTGGTAATAAATGGCCGTATACGTGGCCAAAAAGGGAGTGTGAGTATATCGTGGATTTTAAAAATTCAAAATTATTTTTATGATTGGCCGACAGGTCTACAGAGAAAGGGCCTGCCCCAGGGCAATGCCAGCATCGTTGATGGGTGAGTACTGATTACGATACAATAACATTGGTGACATCGTACTTGTTACCATGTTTTCAACGAGAGTTGTCAAAAGTGTATTTTGGAAACATCCACCGGAGAGCAATATAGTGAATGGCCGCTTTGGGGGCATCGTTGTCTCGTTCGAGATAATATCGATAGTTTTAATGATACTTCTCGCTACCCAAAGGTGAAATTTGTAGGCCACCAAAGAAAGAGGGCAATTGTTTTGGATATCGTCGATTATCCCTCTGATCATTGGAGCAAAATCCAACACCAGCGGGCCGTGGTTATTTTGATCTGAGTTGACGAAGTTTATCTCATAACTAGTTTCGGTATTTTGGGAACTTTCGGCAATTTTTTGTAAGCGCATTGCCGCCTGTGCTTCATATTCAACGTTCTGTATGCCTAATACAATGGCCGCTACGCCATCAAAAAGTCTTCCTAGGGAAGAGGTTAATGGTGAATTAATCTTTTTTTCTATCATCGATAAAATTTGGGTAATGCGCTGGGTATCTCGCTGGGTATCGCGCTGGGCATAACTTAGGGGATTGCGCAGAGCGTTGCCATAAACTAGTTCATATTGTTTTATCCCAGAGTGCTTTAATAGAGAGATGGCGATGCGATCGATTTCTCTGGCCGCCAAATCGCCCCCTGGTAAAGGGAAATATCTTAGATGTGCGCGACGTTGTGTTTGAAATTGTTTTTGTAGTGGAAAGCGCAATTCCAAAAATTCAAATCCCCAGCTGTGGCCGTCTTCACCATAACCAGTGCCGTCACAGATAACTCCCAGGAGAGGTGTGTTGGGATTGGACATAATGGCGTGAGAATGCTCTGCAACTACGCTTAAAAGATGTGCACTGTGGTGAAAAACAGGTTTTTGGATTATTTCATAATTTTGATATCCAGGGTGGGCATCGCCGATTATTGATTGAGGGGAGAGGTCCAGTAACTTCTGCAGTGATTGAATCTGTTCTTCTTGGTAAAGATAGTTTTCGTAGTCATCTAGGTCGCCAATGTGAGGAGAAAGGTATATCTTGTTGCGTTTACGAAGAGCAAAACAATTTTTGAGGTTCGCTCCTAATGCTAGGGATACATCGGGAAGAACGGTAGGAGTAATGGTAGGGGAAACAGGAGTGTCAGTGATATCGACATTTGTAAATGCCTTAGGTACATATCCACGTGAACGACGAATAGTGAGTGGGCGGTGATTTACTATTTGCATGATTGAGTCATCACAGCGATTGATTATGTTTCTATTATGACTTAATGCCAGATCTGCTAGTCGTTGTTTTAGCAAAGTGACAATCTGTTGGTCGTTAATGGCCATTGGTTCATCGCGTAAATTGGCGGAAGTCATAATCAAAGCTTCGCAGCTGAGGGAGTATAAATTACTGAATAGTAAGTGGTGTAGTGGAGTGTACGGGAGCATAACACCCAAGTAATTATTATCCGGAGAGATGGCCTCTAGTTGGTGATTGTTAGTAATACTCATCCGCCTTCGCAGCAATACGATTGGTGCTTCGCGGGCCATTAGTAGGGTTTCTTCTTCAACATTTAGATGACAATATTTTTTTACCACTTCTAAATTTTTCATCATCAACGCAAATCCCTGGTGTGGGCGTTTTTTTATCGTGCGTAGTCGTGCTAGGGCAGAGCTCATGAATGGGTTGGCCGCCAAATTAAAACCACCAAGTCCTTTTATAGCAACGACAGCACCATTATTTAGTGCAGAGGTAGTGGCGCAGATTGCTAGGTCGTTGGGATTGAGATCGTATTCTGATTTTGTCATGCCGTTTGGAGTCAATAAGTACAGATGAGGACCGCACTTATTACACGCGTTAGGTTGTGCATGAAAGCGTCGATCCAAGGGGTTGTTATATTCGAGTAAGCATTGATCGCACATAGGAAATGTAGACATGCTGGTAAATTTTCGGTCGTACGGACGGTCCTGGATTATAGTAAATCTAGGGCCACAATTAGTACAATTGGTGAATGGGTAACCAAAACGACGATTTTTGGTATCGAAAATCTCTTGCAAGCAGAGGTTGCAGGTAGCAATATCTGGGGATATCTCTACGCTTTTAGGGGTTGATTGATTATTTTGGCTCAGATCTATCTTGAATTCATTTCCGAATTTCTCTTCCTGTTTCCCTTGTATTGGCATGTCGCTGATTTGCACACTATCTATCTGCGCGTGGGGCGGTGGCTCAACTCGCAAGCGATCAATAAATGCTGAAATATTTTGAGGTAATCCTTCTACTTCAATGATTACTCCTTGTTCGGTGTTTTTCACCCATCCGCTCAAAAGATATTCGCGCGCGTAGCGGTATACTGTTGGACGCATACCCACACCTTGAACTATCCCTGTAATAACTAATCTCTTGCGTTGAGATTCCATTGTTTTCTATTATTTTCTATTATTTTCTATTAATTTCTATTTGCTGTTCTAACCATAGATGCCACTCGCTGAGGGTAGATGGATTTATCGAAGAGAGGGGAAAAAATATGATCTTCAAACTGGCGAATTTGAGAATGGTTTTTTGGCAGCCTGCTTCAAAGTCATCACATTAAAAAGGAGAAAAGAACCTAAATGACCCAATCATAAAACAGCTTCATTGACTGTCCCTTCTACACCCAGCCCAAAACATCCTGTGTTAATTTCCGACTTTTATTTTTCTGACGTCAAAATTTACAACATTTGCAAAAGATAAGATCTTAAACAGCGATTTTGAATTATCAAGAACTAATGAGAAACATCCTAACAGCTCAAAAATATTCATATTGAGTATCATGTATTGTTTGGTAAAACTCTATTTAATTTTAATTAAATTTTAGATTACGTAGTAAAATGTGATAATAAACGAAAAGAGCTCACCAATTTTTTTTTGCGGCTCGTAATGAAATTTTCCTTTCCTTGTTTATTGAAAGCATAAAAATCTGAAGATTATTTGAATTTTGCTTTTCCAGCTATACTTTAAACAATAGCGGCCCACATTAAATATGGTCTACTAAACCATAAGGATTCTTAGGCAACTTGAAAATGAAAAAAAATATTAGACCATTAGACTGGGGCACAAATTTCAGATTAAAAAGTTGAAT
>JADGBS010000118.1 GCA_015231325.1 Oligoflexia bacterium
TTTGGATCAAAGGAGTCCATCTTATGAGTATTGTCATTAATTTTTCTCCATCACTACAGACACTTCTTGCTGGTTCGCATGAAGGCATTTTTCAAAGAGATTCTTTAGGTAGTAAGTTGGAAGAGTTTGAAAAAACCGTACATAATGAAAAGATTGGTTTTTTTCGCCTTCCTCAGGAAGGAAACCATCTTACTGAGTGTTATGAAGTGTACAAACAATTTCAGGATCGCACTCATTTTGTGCAGGTGGGTATTGGAGGAAGTTCTCTAGGACCAGAGATGTTGTTGCATGCGTTGCAACCGCGTCAAAACAAAACACAATTCACTTTTATCAATAATATTGATCCAGATATGCTGCAATTGCAGTTGGATAGCATCACTAATTTAGAAAAGACTATTTTTTATTTTGTTTCTAAATCTGGTGGAACCGCTGAAACTATGGCGGCATTAAGTATCATTATTCACTTTCTCCAGGATCGAGGGGTTAGCGAAAGTGAGTTCTGTAAGTATTTTGTTTTTGCTACCGACCCTCACAAGGGTGATCTTAGAAAGTTGGCAGATAGATGGCGAGTGGCGACGTTGCCTGTGCCTTCGAACGTTGGAGGAAGATATTCGGTATTAACCCCTGTAGGGTTGTTTTCTGCTATTTTCGCAGGGATCGATGTTGGGCGATTGTTGCGGGGGGCAGAAGAGATTATCCCTAGGCTTCTCAATAAAAAATTGGAAGAGAATGATTTTTTAAAGATGGCGGGAGCCTTGTTTTGGTTGTTACAAAAAAATCATATTACTCAAACAGTGTTAATGCCATATTCTTCAAGATTTAAAGATTTTTCAGCTTGGTTTATCCAACTATGGGCAGAGAGTTTGGGAAAAAAACTGTCCCGAGGAGGGGAAGTTGTACACGCTGGACTTACTCCGATCATGAGTTATGGGGCAACTGATCAGCATTCTCAGATGCAACTATTTGTGGAAGGACCAAAAGACAAATGCATTTTGTTTATAGAGGTAGATAATTTTCTCACCGACTTCAGTTTACAAAATAATTGCCATGTGCCTTCTTTACAAAAACTTTCTCCTTACACCCTTGGTAAGTTAATGAAAGCAGAGCTATGTGGAACCTTGAAGGCATTAGATGAAGCAGAGCGTCCATACATCAATATTAAAATCGATTACAACAATGAAGAGCATTTGGGCGGACTTATATTATTGTTGGAGTCGTTAACTGTATTAATGGGGAGTTACTTAAACGTTGATCCATTTGATCAACCAGGTGTGGAGGCGGGAAAAATTTACGCTTTTGAGTGGCTAGAAAGGTCATAAAACAAATTATTAAATTTTTATCAATAACTGCCGATACCAACTTTACCGAAGTCTAGCAATTGGTTTTCAACGGGAGACGATGTATGGGTGATGATTCAACCGTCGTTCTAAAGGATATTAAAGCGGCACTAACTTCTTCCGAGGATGAAGCAAAGGGCATGGCCGCATGTTTTGTTGTTGTGGGTGGAGACATTAATGGGACGATCTTTGATTTGAAGGTTGGTAGTTTTTCCGTTGGGAGAAGTGCTGATAATCAGATTTCTCTTGATTATCAGGGCATCTCACGAAAGCACATTAATGTTGTTGTATCCGTAAATCCGGATGAAAGCGTGTTGGTAACTGTCGCAGATTTAGGATCTAAGAATGGTACATATTTGAATAATGTTAAATTGGATGGCAGTGTTCAATTGAAAAAGGGAGATGTACTTAAGTTGGGAGCAATTGCTTTAAAGTATATACCTAAAGGCGATCCGGAACGATTGACTTACGATAAGCTTAATAAAGATGCGGTAACAGATGGGTTGACCAAATGTTACAACAAGGCCTACTTTAATCAAAGTTGCGATGCCCTGGTGAAGAAGTCGCAGGTCACTGGTAATCCTCTTACTTTGATTCTCTTTGACTTAGATCATTTCAAAAAATTAAATGATAATTACGGTCACGACGCAGGTGATTTTGTTTTAAAGGAAATTGCTGAGTTGATTAGAAGTGAGAAAATACGTGAAAAAGATATTTTTGCACGTTATGGTGGTGAGGAGTTTGTAATTTTACTTCCAGATGCAAATATTAAGAACGGTTTTCAAATTGCGGAGCGAATTCGACAAAGTGTCGCTGATCATGATTTCGTTTATGCCAATAAAAAATTGCCGGTGACCGTTTCCGTGGGTGTGGCCGATTACAGGCATGGAATTGAATGCGGTGTGGATCTTTTTAAAAGGGTTGACATAGCTTTGTATAAGTCCAAAAATAGTGGTCGCAATCAGGTGAATTTTTTTAAAGAGGAAACTACCGCCGACGATGGAAACTCTCCCCAACCACCCCACTCAGCAACTACCACTACCCCAAAAAAATAAGTATTGCCCTCATAATGAAGATGAATGTAAAGATGAGGGCGATGACTATCACGAAGACGAAGGCGATTTTACAGATAGGGTGGACAAAAAAATTCGTCCACTTCCTGAGCATGTAGTCAATCAAATTAAAGCGGGCGAGGTTATCGAGCGCCCGGCCAACTTATTGAAAGAACTATTGGAAAATTCTTTGGATGCCGGTGCCAGTAGGATTTCGATACACTTAGTGAACAATGGATTGGAATTGATTTCGGTCGTTGATGATGGCGATGGGATTAGCTATGAGGATCTTCCTTGGGCATTTGTGCGACATGCCACTTCCAAGATTAGAGGGCACGAAGATCTTTTTAATCTGGCAAGTTATGGTTTCCGTGGTGAGGCCCTGGCGAGCATGGCAAGTATATCTCGTATTGGCTGTACATCTATTCCTAAGGACGGAGGATCCGGAGGGAAAATAGTTATTGAAGGTGGAGAAATCGTTGAAAAATTGTTGCTAGAGGGAGAGAAAGCGGGCGGGAGAGAAGGAGGGGCAAGGGGGGCGAACGGCACAGCAATTTTTGTGCGGGATCTTTTTTACAACACTCCGGTGAGATTAAAGTTCGTGCGTTCTAAAATTTCGGAGAGAAACGCACTGAAGAGGATGATTGCTGCCTACGTACTTTGCAGTCCGCAGGTAACTTTTGAAGTGAAGTGGGATAATCATGAAAAAGAGATTTATCAAGGTGGGCAGGAAGAGATCCAGCGAATTAGTTCCTTTATGGGGATGAGGAAAGAAATAATTGGTCCCTTTGTTAGTGAGTATGAGGGACACGCGGTGAGAGGATATGTTGTTTTTTCGCTACATCAGCGACAAAAGGGTGGGCAATCTGATATTGAGATGATCTTTGTCAATCGCAGAATAGTTACAGAGAGAAATATTCATCAACGAATAATTTATGGCACAGAGAAGCTATTGAATAGTTTAAGTAGCTTGAACGGTCTGAACGGCCTGAACGGATTGAATAGTTCAGGAATAAACTGTAATAATTTTAGCTACCTTTTTTTCATTGATGTTCCTCCTGAAAATTTGGATGTAAATGTACATCCAAGCAAAACTCAAATTAAGTTTTTATATCCATCAATTATCTATTCTCTGGTTAATAACGCGATAGATAACTACTTAAAAGAAAGGATCTCCGGTGGTTGTGGGGTTGATGATGGTGGATTCGTAGTAGATAGTGAGGTCGGTGCGGCAGTGGATGTGTCAGCGGATGTGTCAGCGGAAGAACAATCACCGGCACAAGAACGGATACAAAAAATTGCACCGGTGATTACTTTTTTAGGAGAGAGCTGGAGCGAGTTAGGTAAGTTTTGGGTTACTTTGAAGGATAACAATTCGTTACAAGTTATCAATCGCGATATATTGCAGTTGTTTTATTTTTGGTACTCTTTTAAGAGCAATTCGTCGTTATCGGATTCGGGATTGGTTCCTTTGCTCGTCAGCGTTCCCTTTCCTTCTGATAATGCCCAGAAATTGTTATGGGCCCTTCCGTTGTTGCGTGCGAAGGGTTTTGAATTTGATATAATAGATCGGCAAACCTTGGTGTTGCGGTCCTTGCCGAAATATTTGGTCGATTTTGATTATCAATGGATCTTAAAAGTTTTTTTACATGTAGTTCAAAGCTGTTATCCAAAAGATGAATTTTTTTTTGAAGAAGCGCTTGATTTCGATTTATTACTGATGAGCGTCAGGAAATGTGAGGAGGAGGGTAAGGGGAGTAAAGGTAGCTCGGTGGTTATGCAGGCACATATGATTGTTGCGTTGGAGTTGTTGATAAAGGAATTAGGCGTTGGACTAAAGGATAGAAATCTAGATGATAGAAATAATGTGCTTGTTCAGCATCGGATTTTGACTTTAGTTAGTGTTTAGTGTGGGTGTGTAGTTATTTTTATTGCTTAGATGTCATCTATATGAGTCGCGTGGCACTTTTTTTCTTTTTGCAAAACGGATAAACTATAAGAATCAACTATTTACTAAACGAAAGTAGTCACATAATGGTAGTTATGTGATTTTTTTATTTAGTAGCATAGAAACTTCAACTTCTGACTACTAACCTGTATACCGTTACTTTAAAATGCTATTTTTCGTTTGCCAAAATTTCCATGTTCGAAGTGGCGGGCCCTATAGCTATACAATTATGTCTTCTACTGTTAAAATCGTGAATTATGTTCTACCTTTCACGAGGGAATAAAATAATGAGACTGGCCCTGGGTTATGACGATTTCAAAAAAATTATTATCGAAAATTTTGATTTTGTTGATAAGAGTTTGTTTATTAAAGAGTTCATTGATAATGCGTCCACTGAAGTATCTGTCATCACTCGTCCTCGTAGGTTTGGTAAAACTTTGAATTTGTCGATGCTCCGATATTTCCTTGCAGCTGAAGTTCATGGCGAATCAACCGAGGGATTATTCGATAATCTTAATATAGCAAGGTGTGGCAACGATATAAACGGTGTTAGTTATATTTCGCATCAAGGACAATACCCAGTTGTTTTTTTAACGCTTAAAGATATTAAAGAACCCTCTTTTGCAAACGCTCTAGAAAAAATGTGTATAATTTTACAAAGTCTTTATAGAGAACATCAATACTTACTAGATTCAAAAGAACTTGCAGAAAACGAAAAAAACATTGTTCGAAAATATTTAGATGGACGAGTAGGCCAGGTCGAGTTAGAGGTTTCAATTAAACTTTTGTGTGAGTTCTTGCACAAGCATTACCAGAAGAAAGTTTTTATATTGCTCGACGAATATGATACCCCCATCCAGTCCAGTTTTATTAAAGGGTATTACGAAAAGATGATGGATTTCATGAGAGGCATGCTCGGGGCCGCTTTAAAGAGCAACCCGTTTTTAAATCGAGCAGTGATTACTGGGGTAATAAGGATAGCTAAAGAAAGTCTATTCTCTGGTCTCAATAACGTTAAACCTTATTCAGTGTTGCAATCTAAATACGGTCAATATTTTGGTTTCTCTGAGGAAGAAGTTTGTGCATTGTTGGAACGGGCAAAAATGGGTGAACATATTGATGAAAGAGTGGTACAACGGATATAATTTTGCAGGAACCGTAGTCTATAACCCATGGTCAATTGTTAATTTTATTGAAAGTAACGAACTCCGTCCATATTGGGTTAATACTAGTGACAATGTCTTAATTCGAGATCTAGTAATTAATTCTAATAATAGATTTAAGACAGAATTTGAAAAATTATTACTTGGAGATAGTTGCGAGCATTTTATAGATGAGCACGTGGTATTTGGTGACCTCCAGCAAGATCCATATGCACTTTGGAGCTTACTGGTTACAACTGGTTATCTCAATGCCAGTTCTTGTGAATTGATTGGCAGTAGAGTTAAGTGTTCTCTACAGATACCAAATAAAGAAATATATGGTGTATATAAAAATATGATCGAAGATTGGTTATCTTACGATCAGGGTATACAATGGTACAACGATTTTTTAAACCATCTCCTCTCTGGAAATACAGAAAAATTTTCTGAAAGTTTAGAAGTGTTGTTTTCACAAATAGTATCATCACGAGACATGGGTGCCGAACCAGAGACATTTTATCATGGGTTATTACTCGGTTTGACTGCAAGCTTGGATCGCAATCTTTATGAGGTTAGTTCAAACCGTGAAAGTGGGTATGGTTACTACGACATCATGATTATTCCTAAAGATGAAATTAAATTAGGAATAATATTGGAGTTAAAAAGCATAAAAGATTTACCATCCAACGAGCGGATGGCCAGCAAAGCTTTAGCGAGAAGCGCCAAAGATGCGCTGATACAAATCGACTCACGAGATTACGCAGCAGTTATGCGGCAACGAGGAATTAAAGGCGTATTAAAAATTGGAATTGCTCTTAGCGGGAAGCACTTTAAAATTGCCACCGTTAAGTCTACTAAATTGAATAAAAACGAGACTAAAAACAAAAAAATTGTTCCTTCCTATAAAAAATCTTCAAAACGGAAAAAATCGTAAAAACCTCTAGTAAAAACCTCTAGTAAAGTACGACTGAAATAGTCTATCGTGCGTCTGTTGTGTGGTACTTCTTGCCTTCGGAAATTTTTGCATCTTTTTGCTTTTCATGTTTGATTTCAATGCTGAATCATTTTATGCCGATAAATATTATGCCGATAAATAGAAAAGATTAGCGTTCTGTAATAACAATAAATGGATGAAAAATGGAAATAGAAAAAGGGCAGAAGAAAGCAATCATCGAATTGAGGGGCATATGTAAAGAATATGGCCCCAATATAGTATTGAAGGATATCTCTCTGGACTTTTTCCCTGGACGTTTTTATGGTTTGCTTGGCCCTAACGGGGCCGGAAAATCTACGCTTTTAAAAATCATGTCAAAACAAGAATTCTATAATTCAGGGCGGGGTAGTATCTTAGGAATTGCTTTTGAAAAAGACTTAGGAATTCATAAAGAAGATATTGGATTTGTATCTGAAGAAGTTAATTTTAATTTCCCAGTCCCTCTTGATGAATTTTTCCGTAATTATTCGAGAGCATTCCCCAGGTGGGATCAGTCCCTTTTTATGCAAATTCTAAGTGAACAGGAGATTGATTTATCGAGACAATTTAATACCTATTCACGAGGGCAACAGATGCAAATCGTGTTAATAGCAACTATTGTCCGCAAACCCAAAATATTATTCATAGATGAAGTAACCTCAGTTTTGGATGTGTATGCAAGAGGGCGATTCATTGAATACTTTTATAATTTTGTTAAAAATGGGGGTACTGCAATTATTACCACCAATATCATTAGAGAAATTGAAAATTTTGTCACCGATGTAATAATTATCAACAAGGGAAATCTGCTTCTGGATAGTGACATCAATGCTACCCAAAGAAATTATCTTAAAATAAGAAAAACCAATGATAACCGAAGTAATGAAATCTTTAATTCTAAGGAATTATTTTGGATCGGTCGTAATAGTGATGGCAGTAATTCATATCTGATTGAGGAGCATTTTCTCAAAGATCTCGATGTACAATCGCCATTGAGGGATAGGCGGAAAATATCGCTAGAGGAAGTATTACTCTATAAGGTAGGTCGTATTAAGAGCGGATTAGAATCCTTATAAGATAAATAAGATAAGCTTACGAACTTACAATCAAGGAGATAGACCCCCATGTTACCTATATATTGGATGTATCATAAAAAAAATCTAACTCGCCTACTGTTACTGTGGGCCGGTTTTCTAGTTGGTACACTAGTGCCAATATATCTAATGATAGATTACAGCTATAAACATCAAAACGATGGATCAGGAATAGCGGATGTACTAGCAGTACTGATAGTAGTTGAATGGCTGGGTCTTCTTACGTGTGTCATAGTGGATAACAACCTATTTTATAAACATAATATGAATTGGTTATACCATATACCGGTGAGTAGAGGGAAATTTATCCTAAATCATCTAGGGATGGTATTATTACAGCTATTGGAAATAACCGTTTTGTCAGTTACTACTTTTTTCATAGTACTCCTCCTTTCATTTTGGATGAAATTCGATCTTCTAGATACACTAAAGGGTGGGTGTACTCTCCACTTAATGTACGAAATTCCTACTACAAAAGAATATTGTCCTGCACTTGTGTTGAACAACGGTATTTTACGTTCCTATGATTATGATGAAAAATCTAAACGGGTAATTGAATATAAATGGTCAACAGAAAAGGCCAGTGAAAAAATATTAAATAAATTTGATCAATCATTTGGTGAAGGTTTAAAAGAATTTAGACGACCGATGTGTAATCTCATTACATTAAATGGAGGTCGTACTAAACAAGTGACTATCTCCTCGAATGAAAAAAATTCCAATTTTTTGATGGATCCATTATCCAATGCAAGAAATTTATCTTTGTTCATGTTTCTTATGGCAATCATTATTTATAATTTATTATCGTTTAATGGGATTGTGACTAATTTAAAAAACATCAGCAGTTCAACTGTTTATAAGAATAGAAAACTACCCAAAAGTTATGTTGTTGTTATTGGACTGTTTATTTTTATGGGGGGCAGTATATTATCTTTTATAGGTGATCTCCCTTTGCTAGGATTCACGCTTCCATTGATTACCGGGATATTGATTTATGCTCTAGTGATTGATTATCGAATAACTTGGAAAATTCCGATAATTGTAAACTCAAGAATATCTATCACCAATAACAGATTTTTTCCAATTTTTATCGTATTTCTCCCCTCGATTTTTTTCATTGTTTTTGGTTATATTCACGCGCGGAATCCTGCTATAGATGGCGAAAACTTGTTGGCGGAGATGAAGTTCTTAAAATCGTTTACTCCCAAATTAACTAATGAACAGATAAAAAAAATAATTGCATTAAAGGATCTTGATTATAATGACATTGATTTATTAAAAAAACATTTGCCGGTGCCGACCAAGAATAACTTGTTAACTATTTTTCATACAAACACCGCAATTGACGACCTGGTGGATGTTATTATTAACAAGACGGATATTTATGATGCTCCAAGGATTATAGGCTTGTTTTCAAATAGCTTAACAGATAAAGACAGATTCTTAATATTTAATAAGATTGATGAGTTAGCTAAGCATAAAAAATTGCCATCGCGATGGTCGCGATGGTTAGGTGATCGATATGACCACATGCCTTCAATCCTACTTAGCAGCTTGTTTCCTCGGAAAAAATATCAAAATGAAGATATTGAAAAATTAATATTAAATGAACATTATGAAGCAGAAGGAAGTGCGTTATGGAATTCCTACCTATACTCATCATCCCCTATTTACCTCGCAAATATTATCGTAAACAATCTTGAAAAATTCAAATCAATATCGCTCAAAGAGCTTGAGAATACTCTCAGCTTTTTATATTTAAAGAAGATATCAATTAATGATTTGATGAGTGAAAAGAGAACACTGCTTGGGAAAAAGGCCGCAGAATTGAATCTTGAATATTTTTGTAAAGGGATCACTGCTAGTACCATAGGAAAGGTAATAGATACCGCGACAGATGAAAATGTGGGGATGATATATTATTGCAACAACCAACTCTATATAAATAATGTCTCCTTTGACGATGAGGATAAGGAGGAAAAAGATCGTAAAAAAAGATATGTACCCATAACTTCTTTTTCAACTTTAGTTTATGACCATAAAAAGCAGAAAAATGTTTTGCCTGAAAATATAAAGATGATTTTGATTAAGAACTTTAAGTAAATTATTTTTCATCACCATGAATGTATTTTTTTTAATTCACACTTATTGTCAATCCTAAGCAATGGATCTATTTCTGAGCAGAAGTAAAAGTTTTGTTCAATCCTCCGATAAAATAGTGTTTTTTCTCCAAATCTATCTCGTAATAGATGAGATCTAAAGTAACAAAAAATAACAAATTACTGGAACACAATTCCCTGACCATTGAGAAAACACTTCTCGATTTTCTTCATCGTATCAATATAATCAGGAGTATATATTTCCTGATTACTAATAATCGCTTTCTTGGTTTTGACGACCTCATAAATTTCTACTTTATTGGCAAAGTACTTAGTTTTGATTGTAGCATCAATCCAAGGAGAGTTGATTTGACAACTGATTGGTTTATTGCCTGTTGGGCGAATGTTTTTTACAGTAATCTTTAGTTGTAATGTCGCAGGAAAGGTGGCGTTGCCAATAATGACATCTTCTGCCTGGTCTTTTATGGTTGTCAACCAACGCAAAATATTCAGGTTGATAGGGTTCATAAAAAGTCTGCCAGAATTAGTCATACTTTCAGTATTCTTTTTGACGTAGTGAGAACTGAACTCCAGGGGACCAACGATCCTACTGGTTAAGTCGGGGAGAGTAACCTCCTTGCTCAAAATAGTAGCATAATCTTCAAGCAAAGAAATTACATTGATCGAAATCTGTTCTTTGGACATGTTTAGGGCACTTCCAGACAAAAAGGTGGCCATCAATCCTTCCAATTTTAAATTACAATTAGCAAGTACCACTTCACGACTCTTTAAGTCATAAACAATATCCGCGTTTAGTTTTGCGCTCTCCGGCGGTGAGGGCGGAATTAGCTCTAATGATTCAGTTTTTTCAGATAAAACTAAGGCCATCTTGTTTTGAATATCAGGAAAGGCATCATGCGCCATACTTAAAAAATTAGTGGGATCTATCCATAGATCCTTTTCCTTACCTGCTTCCGATTCTTTATCTGTTCCCGACACTTTGACTATCGCATGATTGAAGTGAGCAATATCTACTATTGATTGATTTGGCATAGGATAAGCGGTGATTCCTCTCAGAACCATAGCTACCTCTGCCCTAAAACCTATGGAATTTAATATCGCGGCCGTTGCGACCGCAAAATCTTTGCAGTCACCCAATTGTAACTGTTCAATTTCATGTAAATTGTGCGCAATATATTTTCCCTTGATTGTTCTCCAATCGCCCATGTACCTGACCTTATCCGCAAGCAACGAGGTAACAGTGTTGATTTTATCAAAACGACTACTTTTTTTTGATGCCTGCTCGGCAATAGCAGAAAATGCCATTGGCAGCGGTTG
>JADGBS010000119.1 GCA_015231325.1 Oligoflexia bacterium
ATTGGGGGCCATAGGACTAGTTAACGTTACGGTTAGAAATCCTGATGCACAGCAAGCAATTTTAGCTAACGGTTTTAGGTTTGACCCTTTACCACCACCAGTTTTTAGTGCAGTGAATCCCATTCACCCCAATAGTGACCGTATATCCGGAGGTACTGTCATTACAATAGACGGAACAGGCCTTCGGCCCGGTATTGCTGTGAATTTGGGTGCACATGCATGCGGAGCTGTCGCAGTAAATCCTGCAGGTACTTCTCTGACTTGTACAACACCAGCAGTAGGAGTGGGGTCCATAGGACTAGTCAACGTTACTGTTAGAAATCCTGATGCACAGCAAGCAGTGCAGGGCAACGGTTTTACTTTTGCAGATTTATGTGGGGCCGCCGATGAAAGAAATAACAGATTACAAGAAGCAATATGGCTTTGTTCTGAAGCAACCTTTCCAAGCGACACAGCGCGTGCGGATCAGTTAAGGATTAACCTTCGTACTATTATGGAGTCCAACAACTTTAATACGGCCATTTTTGGTGGTGGTGGAGTAAATTGGAAACAGTATTATCGATACAACGACGGAAATTTTCCTCCGAATAACCTTTTTAGGGGGTTGTTTAAGCCTGGGATAGTTGGTAGTGAAGCTGAAGCTTACGCTGAAGTTGCTGCCTATGAATTGGATGTTCTTTTAGATCTTAGAATTGTGCCTATGACTGTAATAAAAAATTTTCTTGTGCAGCAGAACATTCCTGTCGGAGTAGCATTGGCAGGGATGGCCTATAATGTAGCATCAATCCAATATTTCGTTGAACCCGCGCTTAATGCATGCCCACTACTAGGGGCAGCAGTACGCCCTCAATGGAATCCTAACAATAGACAACCTGGAAATCTACCAAACAATCCTGATCTGGAGACAGTGCAAGTTCTCGATTATATTATTGGCAACCCAGATAGGTATAATGGTGCGAATTTGATGCAACGAACCGATGTATTGGGGCAGATAAAATTATTTGCAATAGACAATGGTGGAGGTTTTCAGGAAAAATTTGGTGGAAGCATAGATTCGGTCGGACAACTTCTTTATGTTGCAGGGGATACTCTTCCATATATGGTTAATGCTTTTGGACCTGACCCGTTAACAACAGCGGATCTTAGTACTGTGATAGATCCGGCCGGTACAGGCGTTTTTTTACGGATTGATCAAGGAATCCGTGTAAATTTGAATAATTTGAACCCCAGAGTGCAGAACCGCATTATACATGCTAACGATGCTGCTATTAGAAATAGATTGCTGGCAGTAGGAGTCGGCCTAAATCCACTATATGTAGAACGGGTGATATTCAGACTAAGACATATTAGAAACCTTTTACAAGGCCTTCCAGTGTTTTAAATGGCAGGTCTCATATCATATTACTGCCGTCTCTGTCTCTAAAATCCAACCTTGGTCTTAAGTGGAGCCAGCATTGCATGTTCTAATTTGATTGTCGAACTTTCTTTGTCTTCTATTTTATCTTTTGCAATTTTAGCTTTTACCAATTTCGAGATCTATGCATAGATACACTTCTCATTCAATGAAATTATAAATAAAATATAACTTACGTACGGTAGTCGTAATAACATTAACCCAAGCATTAGCTAACAGTGAGTTACGTTTTATGCATAATGAAACAATCTTAGATTCTGAGAGTGGTGTGAATGGTGTGAATGGTGTGAATAGTGTGAATTCACAATTTATCATTGCCTTTCTTTTACCCACCTTGTTTTTCCTTAGTGGTATTAGCGCCTTAATATACCAAATAACTTGGTTAAGTAAGCTTCAACTTTTGATGGGGCATACCGTTTACACTCTTTCTACCCTTCTGGGTGCATATTTAGCAGGCCTAGCACTAGGTTCCCTATATGCACATAAACTAATAAATAAGTGGATCTCTCCAATCAAACTTTATTTGATTTTTGAATTTATTATTGGGGTTTATGCAATTTTTTTTCAACCCATTCTTACTCTGGTTCATGAAAGTTATGCATGGCCAATCACGGATAGAGACCTATCCTTGGTTAGTTTAAGTATAATTCAATTTATTTGCTCGTTTATAGTGATTATAATACCGACTGTGTTAATGGGAGCAACCCTCCCTCTCTTGGCCGAAGGAATGTATAAATCCAACGAGAACATTTCCAGAAAAATATCTTTTTTATATGGGATGAACACCTTTGGGGCCTTCACCGGAATTGTTTTGGCCGGGTATTTTCTTTTACCAATGTTTGGTTACCAAAAAACCATTTATATTGCTAGCAGCATAAACTTTACATTATTTATTTTAGCATTTACTTTTATTGAAAACATCAGTTTGCCAAATAAAGAGGAATGGAAAAATTTTTTTCGCTCAATTGTAGATTCATTTTCAAATCAAGAAAATAAAGGCAATCACTTTAAACTTTCTTTTCAAGAAAAAACATTGGTTTTTAGTTTTTTTACTTCAGGAATGACCAGTGTGCTCTTGCAACTTCTTTGGAATCGAATGAGTTCGTTGAACTATGGTGCTTCGGTTTATATTTTTCCGTTAGTAACTGGACTTGTTCTCTTAGGAATTTCTTTAGGAAGCGCTCTTACTCACTTTTTAAAAAAGAAAAATATTGTTAGTGAGAAATTACTTTCACTCTTTTTTCTTTTAAGTGCATTTAGTATTTTAATTGGTAATTACTTTTATTCTCGAGTACCACTGACGGTGCTTTATTGGCATCAAAGGTGGAACGAACTATCTCATCCGCTCTATACTTTTTTGCAGTGGGGACTGTCTTTTTGCATCCTGGGACCTGCCTGTATTTTTATTGGTTGTCTTTTTCCAATTGGCCTAACCCTCTTTATAAAAAATGTTAATAGTGGAGCATTGCTGATTGGACGTGGATATTTTTATAATATTATGGGCACATTGATAGGATCGATTTTGGGGTCATTTGTGCTCATTCCTTCCGTTGGAATCGAAGGATTAGGACTTTTCGTGGTTGTTGCTCTTATCGTACAATCCGCTGCTATTACCTATGGTAATCAAAGGCAAATAGTAGTGACCATAGGAACGTTGTGTGTAGGCGTTCTTGCGTTCTTAGTATTTCCGAGATTTGATAAATCACTGATGGTCTCTGGATATTTTTATAATCGTGAAGACACAAAACTACTAAAAAATCTCTCCTACCTCGGGTATTATTCTTTGGAAAGCTATGAAAAAATTAAAAGGCAACAATTGATTGATTACCGCGATGATCCCCACGCGACAATTAGTATTGATGGAATTGCACCGGAATACTCTTTTCGTAACAATGGAAAAATAGATGGTAGTACCAATGTTGTAGATGGGGTCACCAACTTTGCGGTTGCTCAATTGCCGCTATTACACCGTTCGGATTACCAAGATGTTTTAATCGTTGGACTTGGTACAGGGCAAACAGCAAATGAGGTTACTTATTTTCCTTTTATGAGATCAAGTAAAGTGATTGAGCTTTCTTCTGCTATGATTTATTTTGCTCAGAACTACTTTAATTCTAACTCGAAAAAAATTTGGACTGATCCCCGTTTTTCAATTATCAATCGTGATGGGCGAGAATTTCTTCTCCATACTAAGAAAAAATTTGATCTTATCATTTCTGAACCATCTAATCCTTGGGTGGATGGCGTAAGTAGTTTGTATACAAAAGATTTTTTTCAGCAAGTATCGCTACATCTTAATCCCAAAGGCGTGGCATCCATTTGGTTTCATAGTTACAATCTTGACTGTAGTGGTGTTTATAGTGTTTTCATGGCCATGAAAAATGTCTTTCCTCACTTTAAAATTTTTAAAATTGAAACTGATTTTTTTGCTGTTGTGAGTAACGATACCCCAATAGAAGTAGATCATCTACCTCCAGCACAGCAAGATTTGGAAAAAAGGATCTATCAATCCATCACCAGAAATAAAACATGGGATGATAAAAATATTTTTTCGGAAAAATGGTGGGAACGGTATATTTATGTTGAGCAATCGGAGGATTTAGAACTTTATAAAAAATTCGCGTTGGTAAATACTGATGATAATCAATATTTACAATATCATTCCGGAAAAACTTTCTATAGAAACATTCGGTGCGAAGATATATATGGTCCTACTCAGATTTTAAAATTAACTGACGGTCATTGTGCTTATTTTTCGTACCACTATCCTCCTCGTTTCATCCAGTACACTAGAAATAATTCGACGGATTGTTCAACGAGTGGGGCGGCCAATTAATTCGCTTTAGTCAGGATTAGTTTTTTTGATCTTTCCAATCTTTTGTTTTCTTTTGGTGTTGTGCTTTTTGCCCTGCTGCTACTGGCATCAACTGTTGAGTTTTCTTCTTTGCTGCTGCTGCTTCTAGTGCCAGTTGTTTTTCTTCTGCTGCGGCTTCGGCTTCGGCTTTGGCTTTTGCGGCCAAGCATGAATCCTTCTGTATCTTTATTTTAAACTTATCGCATTTTATTGTGTTCGCTTGTGGCGCTGGTGCTTTTCTCGCTACCTTTTTTAGCTCTCCCATTACGGGGCCGGTGCATGTCAAACCAACGACGCTACATGCTAATAGATAAATGCATAATCTTTTCATAAAATCCTCCTAAAAAAATGCGAAATGAATAAACACTTGAGACAAGAGAAGGAGTTAGCATTTTGCAGTTTAAAATCTGTTCTCATACATTAATTTTATTCACAAAATTTTTTGCTCCACCTGTTGCTCAAGCAACAAAGTGCCTTATGCTTCTCTATTATCTTCTTTTAGAACCGATTTGTATATGGGTTAGTTACTGTCATAAATCGTTACAACACCGTTCTTAGTTATTTGAAAGGTTTGGTCGGTTTTTCTCCTGTGAATCAATGCCGATCGCATTAGGTGACAAAAAAAATCCACTGATTTTTTAGCAAAGTGGTCCACATTTCTTTACCCGAGCGCATGAATTTGTTGTTCCAAGGTAGACACTTTCCCTTTATCGGCATAATGTGCGAGAGAAGAGGTTATTTGATTGATAACCATCTCCTCTGTTTCGCTTTTTAATGCCTTAACTAAAAGCTTTACAGTCGATTCATCTTCTAGAAAACGTAACGCCCAGGCCGCTGAAACACGCATTAAATTGTTGCCATCAAACAACATCTCCGTAAGTGTACCGATACTGCGATCGAAGAAAAACGGCGACACTGCTAATGCTGCATTGGCCCTTACTCTATTGTTACTATCATCCAAAAACTTTAATATGTGCTCTCGTATTATATTCATTTTTATCGCTGTATTTTCTTGAACCCTTCCATTATTCTTTCCATCACATAAATACACTGCCAACGCCTGTATCGCATTTGCTCGCACCCGCGAATCTGAATCTCTGACGATTTGCAATAAGTGCTTGATAATGAGAGGTGAATTATATTTGTAAAATAAACTTACTGCCGTTGCTCTCACTCGCTCATCTTGATCTGCAAATAGTCGAATAAGAGATTTTTCTAACTTGTCGTCCATTTTTAAAATTTTATCATAGTACATTTTTACAATTTTATTAACGGCGTAATAACGAATCCAATTATTCTCATCTTTCAAGGCGCGTTTATAAATATCTAGTTCAAATTCAAAAAATTTTAAATTTCCACAATTAAGAACTATCTCCGATCTCACAGCAACATCCTGATTTTCAAAAAGATCGAATATCATTCTTTTACTATCCTCGTTGCTCCAATAACAAAGTGTCTTAGACAACTCCTTAATAATATTCTTGTGATCAGAGCAAGTATTGTAGTAATTTTTTAAAAAATCGAAGTTTTTCGCTTCTCTATTTTTTGTTTTTTGAAAGACAGCTAATATCGAATTGATCAAATCGTCATGATCACGTTGTGTTTTATTACTCAAATCAGAAACAATTATTGGATCTTGCACCATTTCATCGCGAACAATAAGTCCGTCAACTAATGATAAAATCCTTTTAGAATATTTACAATGCAATGAAGAGTGAGTTACCTGTACTATCGTTTGTCCCTCAAAATTTAATTTTTGCATCAAATTCATGATTCCTTGACCAGTTTTTTGATCTAAGGCACCAGTAGGTTCATCCGCAAATAAAAATGATGGGCGATTAACCAATGCCCGGGCAATTGCTACCCGCTGCTTCTGACCACCAGAAAGTTGACTAGGACGATAATGAGCACGATGTTTTAACTCCACCGATTCTAAGCATTCCATGGCCCGAGCGGTACTTTTGCGCCCAGAAACTCCCGCATAAAATAATGGCAACTGTACATTTTCTAAAACACTTAAACTGTCAAGCAAACTAAAATCTTGAAAGATAAAGCCAATATTCCTATTGCGTAATTTTGCTAAATCGTTTGATCGCATTTTTACGATATCACTTCCCAAAATACTGTATTTACCGAACGAGGGTTTCGCTAAACATCCCAATATTGAGGATAGTGTCGATTTCCCTGAACCACTTGGTCCCATAATAGAGACAAACTCTCCCTTGCCTATAAAGAGGGAAATCCCTTTCAATACAGAAAACTCTTTACCTCCTGCATAAAAATTTTTAGTAATATTTTCCATCTCAATCATAGAAAATCCCCAAATTCCACTTCAGGAGGAAGTCGACCAACCGCAGTATCGTAAGCATTCAATGTATTGAGTACTTCAATTTGAGCATCAATTTCAGCAATTCTTGAATCATTAACCTCAGTTTGGGAATCAATCACATCGCGTATTTTTCCACTTCCGGTTCTAAACTTTATATATTCATTTTGTAATTTTTTTTCACTTAAATCACGAGCTATTTTTGTGATTTCCAATTTCTTGTAACTCATATTGATATTATGAATTGCTGTAGAAACTTCTTTTTCTAATAAATTCTCCGCCTGCTGTAACAAAATTTGTGCTTGTGAATAATTTCTTTTGGCCAAACGATAGGAAAAACTTTTATCGTCTTCCGTAAAGATGTAACTAAATGTCACACCTATCGTAGTCTCAGGCCTTTTGAGTTTTCTGGCATCCCTTCCTGAATCCGTAAACGTCATTCCATTACTGTCATATTTTCTACTGGCCGTAAGATCAAGTCCAGGAAGAGTATTAGAAAAAGCATCTTCAATATCCATTTTGGTAGTTTTAATTTCCAAAGCAGCTTTTTTATATTCTGATCGATTTTCTTGAGCTAGTTGAACACTTTCTGCTAACTTTAATGTTGGTTTTTTTGGTATCTTAGAAATTTCTAAGGGATCTGGATAAATTAGCTCGCCGGCATCTTTTATATTCAAGAGTTTTCGTAAATTTGCCTGTGAATCAGCATAATCCCTCTCTGCAGAAATTACTGAACTTTCGTTCTGCATCACCTGTAATTTGGCCTTAAGAATAGACAACTCCTCACCCTCACCGACTTTGTACATCTCCATTTGATCCGAAAGCAATACTTTTGCAGACACCAACGCTAGCTCTCTAATTCTTAACTGAGTCTGCTTAAGAAAAACGTCAATGAACATACTTTGCGCATTATTAATTATATTCAAAACATTAGATTTAATATTTTCGATGGCCACTGTATTATTAATTTCTTCTCGCCGTTTTGGATTGAATCCCACGAAAAAAAATGAGCCACTCAATAATTTAACTCCTACATTGGCAGCTAACTCCCAGTTGTAGGAAGTACTCGCATACTCGCTGCCATCCCCACTGGTAATGCTATAAACTCTATTAACCTTAGGGAGCGTCAAACCGTAGGAAATTCCTCCATAATACTGACCAGTAAGATCTAACCCAAGATCAGTACTTCTTTGCAGATATGTACTATTCTCAGTTATTGTCTCATGAATTGAATATCCGGATGAGAGTTTCAGTTGTGGTAAATATTCCACTTTGAAGAGCTTACGTGCCTCTGTCGCATCCACTACATTTTTCTTAATTATCTTAATATCCAGTCCCTTATTAATCAATAAAGCAAAAAGTTCTTTACGCGTGGTTGCTTTTTTTACATTACCAGGGAGTGTATAGAAATCTAAAGGCTGTAATAACTTATTAACACCTAATTTTTTATTTTTAAGACTAACCTCAGCGGCGGCCATTTTACTTCCAAGTGTCGCCGCTGAATCTGAGATATCCTCAGCACTAGTATTAAACAGTGGCAAAAAAGAAAAGCAAATGATCTGGAATAGTAATACCGTTAAAGATAGACGCTCAGCTTCTCGATCAACTTTTCGCTCAATTTTTTGCTCAATTTTTCCACGTCGCCAACACCACATCTCCCTCGTTAACACCTGATATCACCTCCGTTTCTGTTTCATTTTGCAGTCCCAGAACAACTTTTTTCAAAATTGGCTTCTTATTACTTTCGCTACCAGTGACGACTACTTGAACATAGTTAGCACCTTCCAAAGACTTCACCGCAGACAGTGGAAGTACCAATATTTGATTCTTTTGATTGAAGACGATCTTTACACTTCCTCGATAAAACTCTTTAAGCATGTTAGTATCAGCAGCAAATGTAAATCTTACTATATACTTTTTAACCAGTGCTTGATCACCTCCCCACATCTGAGATCCCCCTCCTTCCCACTCTTGAGGATCGGAATCACTGTGAGTGCTAATAAAGTTAATCTTGGCAGGCATAGGTTTAGGCACTGCATCCAAATTAATTATTGCATCCATTCCAAGCGTTAGCTTTTTAATAAACGTGTCCTCTACAAAAATTTCAAATGCCAGTTTACTGGGATCAGAAATGACCCCTATTCCTTGTCCAATTCCTACTTGCATGACCCCGGATTTTTTGATTATTAAATTGGAAATCACTCCTCCCGAGGAGGCCACTATATCCTTAGTTTCGGCCTTTAATTTTGCCTCAGCTAGGTCATCTTGTCCTTTTTGAAGATTCATTTGACGACGTTTTAATTCAGTAACGCTGTTTCGATAATCATTAAGTATGGACTCATATTCTTTATATGGAATAATGCCTTTGTCGGCCAGCATCTTCTTAACATGAACATCTTTTTCAATTTGCGAATGTTTGATAGCAAATGAATCCAATTCCATCTTATCAATATTTGCCTTTTCCAACTGTAGATGGTACTCTTTTACCTCTAAATCAGTGTCCAACGTAATTATTTTTTGCCCTTTTACCACTGTATCAAAATTATTAACTAACACCTCTTTTATCTTAATTTCTCGCTCGGTGATAATCTCCTTACGTTCGGAGTATCGCACATCGCCTTCCCATTCCGTAAATTGAACTACATCTCCTCTTTTTACTACAAAAGTGGTATTGTCTCCATCAGTGACAGCACTGTCTTTATCAGACTGTTTATGACAACTAAATGCCAATACCGACATGAGTAGTATTAAAAACAATACACAATTTTTCATCCATTCCATTATTTTATCCACGTAGTGCTTCATAGGGATCTACCAAAGAGGCCTTTTTAGCAGGGAATAATCCAAAAAGCATTCCCAGAATAACTATGAAGAGTATTGAAAACAATAGCGGCCCCAATGAAATTGTTTCCTCATCGATCCCCATCTTTTTGGCCACCAATGTTCCTGCTAGTATACCAATCAGTATCCCACCCAATCCTCCGGCCAAACAAACAATCACCGACTCTATCAAAAATTGGATTAAGATATCAGCATCAGTAGCACCAATCGCTTTTCGTAAACCGATCTCTTTTTTTCTTTGTACAATCGACATCAACATCACATTCATAATACCAATGCCACCGGTTATCAAACTAATTAGCGACAAACAAAGACCAACAAAAATAATGTTTTTAATTATCTTCTGAGAACTTTCAACCATATCTTTAGCATCGTAAATATTAATATTTGGAAATTTGTTCTTCAGTATTTGCTGTATTTGTATCTTGGTTGATACCAAAGCTTTTTCATTTTTTACTTGAACCACTAACGTTGATGATTGTTCTTTACTAGGTAAAAGTTTTTTGGCAATCCGTTGAGATATGATTAACGAATTATCCAGGGATAACCCCCCCACATCTCCTTTACTTTGTAAAAACCCAACAATATCCATTGTCATTAAAAATCCATTTATTTTTACAAATATACTTTTTCCTAATGGATTGATGTCACCAAAAAAATTTTGTCTCAAATTATTTCCTATCACCGCAACAAAACGCAATCCATTCTCTTCCTCAGTGGTAAAAAATCTACCCTCTTGTAAATTTAATCCCAACACGCTAAATGAATCTGTTTGTAACCCTATGATATTTAAGTATGACTCTTGCTGCCGTTTATATCTCATAGAACCTCTCCCAGAGATAACCATGGCCGTACTTTTTATCTGATCTGCATACTTTAAAACACTCATTCTATCTTCGTTGGAAAAATCCTTTGAGCGATTATCCTGGTTACTGGGAACATTACTTATATTATTTTTCACCCAAATCAAATCGATACCCATTTTATCTAATTCATGTTTAACGTTTAATTTAGCGCTCTCATTGCTACAGATAACCGCTATAAAAGCACCACTACCAAACATAATGCTGAGTATGGTCAAAAATGAGGTCAATTTGCGTACTAATAAATTACCAAAAGAGGATTTTAATAGGCGTAATATGTTCATTATCATAGAATTTTTTGGCCTTTAACTCCTTTTATTTGATTGAGTCAAAATAATTATTCTTTGACAAGCAATTTTTTATCATCTTTAATTTTATTAACACCTTTTTACATAATGACAGGAAAGGACAAAAAAGGACAAAATGAGCATAAGGAAAAATCTATACTTGATGATTGTAATCTTGTATTCACTTCCCGCAATATGCAACAATACCATGCCAATTCTGGCACAAGCTCAATACATCTTTGATGAGATAACTCTTGCCGGTAC